>CALEHZ010000041.1 GCA_937875715.1 uncultured Campylobacter sp.
TTTCTAGCGAGCTTTTGCTTGCCCTTGCGTTAAATAGCTTGATTTCTATATCGCTTACTTTTTGTTCTTTGATTTTTAGCACTGGGCTATATTTGCTTTTCATCTTATTATCGTATCATCACGCTCTGGGCTTGTTGAGATGATTTCTACTTTTACACCGGTTAAAGCCTCAATTTTTTCTATATATTTTCTTGCGTTTGCTGGCAAATCCTCGTATTTTTTAATTCCTTTTATGCTTTGCCAGCCGTCCATTTCTTCATAAATTGGCTTAGCATTTTCAAGATCGCTTGGAAAATAATCAATTCTAGCGCCTTTATACTCATAAGCTACGCAGATTTTTACCTTTTTTAAGCCATCTAAAACATCAAGCTTCATCAAAGCAAAAGCATCAGCGCCATTTAAACGAGCTGAGTATTTTACACAAACTGCATCAAACCAGCCTGTGCGGCGTCTGCGTCCTGTTGTGGTGCCAAACTCATGTCCAGCCTCGCATAAATAATCCCCATCAGCACCAAAATCTTCGCTAGGAAAAGCACCATTGCCCACACGCGTGGTGTAGGCTTTTACAATTCCTATTACCTTGCCAAGATATTTTGGCGCAAGTCCTAGTCCTGTGCAAGCCCCAGCTGCGACCGTGCTTGAGCTAGTTACACAAGGATAGGTGCCATGATCTATGTCTAAAAGTGTGCCCTGAGCGCCCTCGCAAAGCACTTTTGCGCCGATGTCAAGCTTTTGCCAAAGTAGCTGCGTGGTATCTGTGATAAATGGACTTAAAACTTGGCTGTAAAATTTTAGTTTTTCAAGTATTTCATCTTTGCTTAAAAGCTTGATTTTAAGGGCATCAAAATAAACTTTGTTTAATTCAAAATCGCTAATTAAATCGCTAGCTAATTTTTCTGGATTTAAAAGCTCTTCTACTCTGTGTCCTGTGCGGCTGATTTTATCGCTATAGCTTGGTCCTATGCCCTTTAGCGTGGTGCCGATTGCGTTTTTGCCTTTTAGTTCTTCTTTTGCTTTGTCTATCATTGCGTGATGGGCTAGATTTAAATGCGCACGGCTGCTTATAAAAAATCTGCCTTTAAGAGCGTTTATATCGCCAAATTGCCCTAATTCTTCGATTAAAGCACTAGGACTTACCACAACGCCGCTGCCAATTATATTTATAGAATTTTTTCGTAAAATTCCGCTTGGCACCAGGTGAAGTGCGTATTTTTTGCCACCCACGACTATTGTATGACCTGCGTTGTGTCCGCCAGCACTGCGGCAAACTACATCATAATTAGCACAAAGCATATCAACAATCTTGCCTTTGCCTTCATCTCCCCATTGAATTCCAACTACTAAATCTGCTTTATTCATTATTTTTCCTTATTTGAATTTTTTGGCTTGAATTTTATAAAATTCAAGTTTTGAATTTTATAAAATTCAACTTTTTATAAAATTCAGTTTTTCATAATATTTACAATATTTGAATTTTATGAATTTTTTGCTTCGCTGGGTGAATTTTATAAAATTCACTTTATTTTTTGAATTTTATAAAATTCACTTTTTTAAGGATAAAAAATGTCAAATGATGATTTAATCATAGCTGATAAACATTTTAGTTCTCGCTTTATCATGGGTTCAGGCAAGTTTGACCCAAGCCTTATAAAAGCTTGTATTGAAGAGGGCAAAGCGCAAATCATCACTCTTGCGCTGCGTAGAGCAAATAGCAAGGGCGGCGAATTTTTAGATTTTATTCCAAAAAATGTTACGCTACTGCCAAATACAAGTGGTGCTAAAACTGCAGCCGATGCCCTTAAAATCGCACTTTTAGCAAGAGAATTAGGCTGCGGAAATATGATAAAGGTTGAGCTCATTGCTGAGAGTAAATATTTGCTACCAAACAACGATGAGAGCATAAAAGCCTGTGAATTACTAGCCAAAAATGACTTCGTGCCACTTGTGTATATGCTGCCTGATTTAGTGTCTGCAAGAGCGATGGCAAATGCTGGCGCGGCTGCTATCATGCCACTTGCTGCGCCAATTGGCTCAAACAAAGGTCTAGCAAATAAAAACTTAATTGAGATTTTAATAAATGAAATCAATTTGCCAATTATCGTGGATGCTGGCATAGGCGCACCTAGCCAGGCTTGCGAAGCGATGGAAATGGGCTGCGGGGCTGTGATGCTAAATACAGCCATTGCCACAGCTGGCGATGTTTGCTTGATGGCAAGAGCCTTTGGCGAGGCGATAAAAGCCGGCAGAGCTGCTTATTTAGCAGGACTTGGCAGAGTGCTAAATAGTGGCGCTGAAGCTAGTTCGCCACTTAGCGGATTTTTAAGCGAGTAAAAAATGAGCAAAATGCCTGTAATGTATTTAGAATCTCAGCAAAAGCTTGATAATAAAATTTTAAATGAGATTTTAAAAGAGCGTGAAAAGGCTGAATTTTCTGGCTACACTGAAGCTGATGTAAAAAGAGCATTAAATAAAGACTATAAAAATATTGATGATTTAAAAGCACTTTTAAGCCCAGCTGCAGCGCCTTTACTAGAAGATTTAATGCAAGCAGCAAAAGCAGCAAAAGAGCGATATTTTGGCAAAAATATCTATCTTTTTACGCCGCTTTATATTTCAAATCACTGCGAAAATCTCTGCGTTTATTGTGGTTTTAATAATAAAAATAAAATTAAAAGAGCGCAGCTTGATGATGATGGAATTATCGCTGAGCTTGAAAATATCGCAAATTCTGGCTTTGAAGAGTTGCTACTTTTAACAGGCGAGGCACAAAATCTAAGCTCACAAGATTATATCGCAAATGCTTGCGCTCTGGCTAGTTCGCGCTTTAAAACGCTCGGAATTGAAGTTTATCCCTTGAATGTGGATGGCTATGAAAAAATGCATGAAAATGGCGTGGATTATGTAACTGTTTTTCAAGAAACTTACAATCCCGTCCGCTACGCACAGCTACATTTAGAGGGGCAAAAAACAGCCTTTGCGTATAGATTAGAAGCGCAAGAAAGAGCGCTAAAAGGCGGTATGAGAGGAGTGGCATTTGGAGCACTTTTTGGGCTTGATGAGTGGCGAAAAGATGCTTTTAGCGTAGCACTTCACGCAAATTTAATCCAAGAGCGCTACCTAGATGCTGAAATCTCGCTCTCAGTCCCACGCCTACGCCCTATAATCAACAATAGCAAAATTGGCCCAAAAGATGTGCGTGAGCGAGAACTAGCTCAAATTATCTGCGCTTATCGCCTTTTTTTGCCGCACGCAAATATCACTTTAAGCACCAGAGAAAATGCAAATTTTCGCAATAATGCTATAAAATTCGGCGTAACAAAAGTAAGCGCAGGCGTAAAAGTAGGCATAGGCGAACACAATGAAGAGCAAAAAAGCGATGGTGATGCGCAGTTTGAAATCAGCGACTCTCGCAGCCACGATGAAATGGTAAAAGCGATAAAAGCTGCCAGCCTTGTGCCTGTAGAAAGTGAGCATATATTTTTATAAAAATATTATAAAAAACTAACTTTTGCCGATATACATTGTAGCAAAAGGCAACGCCAAAGGCTAAAAACAAAAAAAGGATTTAAAATGATTGGTTCAATTTCACCTATGAGCTACGCAAATTACGCAAGCTATGGTAGCATAAGAAGCGGTGCAACAGAGGGCTCAAATACAAATCTTTCAAGTGGCGTAAGTGAGCTTTCAAGCAGCCAAAGCGCAGCAGGTGCTAGCACAAATGCTCTAAAAGCGGCAAATGAGATGGGTTCTGAGGTGCTAAAACTTCTTGGCAACACGCTTGATATAAAAGCATAGCCATCATCTTAAAAGCAGAAAATTCACATTTTCTGCTTTTGCTTTTTAAATATTTCACTTTTAAATTTTTTAAATTTTATGAATTTTTTATAAAATTCAGCCTGAATTTTATAAAATTCAAAAGCAAAAAAATAACAC
>CALEHZ010000042.1 GCA_937875715.1 uncultured Campylobacter sp.
ATGTTTTGTGCCTTGCCGCTAGCTTTGTCTTTGGCTGAGACGGTTAGAATTCCGTTTGCGTCTATATCAAAGGTTACTTCGATTTGTGGCACACCACGAGGCGCAGGCATAATGCCCTCTAAGTTAAAGTTTCCTAGCGATTTGTTATCACGCGCGAATTCTCTCTCGCCTTGAAGAACATTGATAGTAACGGCACTTTGATTGTCTTCTGCAGTTGAGAAAGTTTGTGATTTTTTAGTAGGGATTGTAGTGCCTTTGTCAATTAGCTTACTCATAACCCCGCCAAGTGTCTCAATGCCTAGACTAAGCGGCGTTACATCTAGCAGCAGCACATCTTTTACATCACCTTTTATCACTGCGCCTTGGATAGCAGCACCGATTGCCACTACTTCATCAGGATTTACGCTTTTATTTAGCTCTTTATTAAAGGCTTTTTTAACTTCTTCTTGAACCATAGGCACGCGCGTTGAGCCACCTACCATTACGATTTCTTTGATATCGCTTTTGCTTACATTTGATTCTTTTACTACTTCATTGATTTTATCAATTGTTTGTTTTACGAAGTTTTCTATGAGCCCCTCAAATTTCGCTCTTGAAATAGTCTTTGTAAGGTGCTTTGGTCCACTTGCGTCAGCTGTGATGAAAGGCAAGTTTATATTTGTCTCCATAGCTGAGCTTAGCTCTTTTTTAGCGTTTTCAGCAGCTTCTTTTAGGCGTTGAAGTGCCATTACATCGCCTTTTAGATCAATTCCGCTCTCGCTTTTAAACTCAGCGACTAAAAAGTCAATTAGCGCATTATCAAAGTCATCGCCACCCAAAAACGCATTTCCACCGGTAGCTAAAACCTCTACTACATTATCGCCAGTTTCAAGCACGGTTACATCAAAGGTTCCGCCGCCCAAATCATAAACTACGATTTTTTCAGCATTATTTTTATCTAGTCCATACGCAAGCGCAGCCGCAGTTGGCTCATTTATAATGCGAAGGACATTAAGTCCAGCGATTGTTCCTGCTTCTTTTGTAGCTTTTCTTTGGCTATCGTTAAAATACGCTGGAACGGTGATTACAGCATCTACCACGCTCTCGCCAAGATACGCCTCAGCATCTTCTTTTAGCTTCATTAGCACTTTTGCGCTGATTTCTTGTGGAGTGTAGGTTTTGCCTGCGATTTCTACGGCACACGCACCATTTCTATCTGTGATGTGATACGGCAAGCGGTTTTTTGCCTCTTGTGCGTTTTTTTCATTCATCATAAGACCCATAATTCTTTTGATTGAAAAGATTGTTTTTTCAGGGTTTGTAACTGCTTGGCGTTTAGCTGTGTCGCCTACTAAAATCTCGCCTTTATCAGTGAAAGCCACCACGCTTGGAGTTGTGTTTTTACCTTCTTTATTTGGTATTACTTTGCTCTCGCCACGCTCATATACGCTTACGCATGAGTTTGTTGTTCCTAGGTCGATTCCTATAATTTTTCCCATTTTTAATTCCTCCTAAATATATAATATTTTAAATTTAATAACAAATTTTGTTTTGGAATTCTTCTCTTTTCTTGAATTCCTTTATGATTTTTTGATTATTTTCCATGAATTCTTTTGTGACTTTGTTTTCAAGTTCTTTTCTTGTCATTTCTGATAGTTTTCTATTAGATAGTTCTTTATATCCTAATTCTTCTCCAAACCAATCTGGCTTTTCAAATTTTTCCGCTTCTTGTTTGTTTGGAAATTCTATTTCTAGTGTTAGTAGTCCGTCAAGATATTCATCATATATGTCTACCTCTGCTTTTAGTTTGTCTCGAATTGGGATGTCTATTCTTGTTTTTTTTATTGTTTTGTTTGTTTTTTTGCTAATTAGTTTTGTGTATTGTGTTTCTGTGATGTTGCTTTCTATTTCGTATTTTTGTGCTATGCCATAGTTGTTGTCATATTCTATATCTCCCTTTGTTTTGACTGTATAGATGTATTGCGTTTCTTGGTGGCTTCCATATATTGGTGTTATTTTTCTTAGTCTTATCAGTGTTATACCGTCATGGTAGATAAAGTTTTGTTCTATTTTTATGATTTTTTCTATTTGGATATCTTGGGGCAAGTATTTTATGGCATATTTTCTTTCTATTTCTTGTAACATTTTTGCTCCTTTCGTCGCGAACAGCTGACTTAATTCGCCACCACCACCATAGAATGTCTAATTACTTTTGTTCCTATTTTGTATCCTTTTCTGTATTCTTGCACAATTTCTTTTTCTTTTTTTGTGGTTTAAACCCACCCGGTGGTGGTGGAACATTGGGTCTTGATTGCACAATGGTACCACAATTCTCGCAGGTACTACTTTTCATCTCATTTCCGCAATTTGGACAAATCATAACTAATCCCTCCTTTTTTTCTATTTTTGTTTTCAATGTCTTTGTGGACATCAAGACCTCAGCGAGGTCGTTACTTAGTTAACCGCTGGTCAGCGACCTGCGGACACAAAGTAACACCTTTCCGTACGTCCCCGAAGGGGTCGCACTATGGTTGCGCAGTGTAGTGCGACCCCTTTGGGGACGACATACACGCTTATCGTCAAATCTGCAGGTCTTCGACCCGCAGTTAACAGTGTTACGACCTCTTTGAGGTCTTTCTGCCGAATGTTACGACGAATTATTCTGCAAAGTTAGTAAATTTCCGCGATTACTTTGCTTTTATTTCAAAAAAAGTTAGTATTTTTGTACATTATTAATAATTTTGGGAGAAAAAACTCCCTAAAACCTTTAAAAAGACGATTATGAAAATACTGATAATGAACGGTCCGAACCTTAACCTTCTGGGTGTTCGCGAACCGGGAATCTATGGTTCTGACTCCTTCGAGAGCTACCTGCCAAAGCTCCGTGCGAAGTTTCCTGACGTGGAACTGGAATACTACCAGTCGAACATCGAGGGCGAGATGATAAACAAGATACACGAGGTGGGATTCTCGTGGGACGGCATCGTGCTCAATGCCGGAGCCTACACCCACACCAGTGTGGCACTGCAGGATGCCATCCGTGGCATCAACACGCCTGTCATCGAGGTGCACATC
>CALEHZ010000043.1 GCA_937875715.1 uncultured Campylobacter sp.
AATGAGCGTTATGAAATCGCAAGAATTGAGAATTTTATAGGTGCTTTGGTGCTAATTAGCAAGGACGCAAATGACGATGAAAAGGTGCTTTGTTCTAAAATTGCGCTAAGCTATGGCAAAAGCGAAAAAGATAAAATTTATGAGGTTAAAATTGGAGCTTTTAGCACCAAAACCTGCGCTTTTGAAAATAAAGCACAAATGAAAGAGTTTTTAGTTTAGATTTTTTTTATTAACTAAATGCCTGAATTTTTTAAAAGTGAATTTTTAAGCGATTTTTAAAAAATTCAGGCTTGAATTTTTTACTTTTTTTGTAAGGCCACGATTTATTGCTGTGAATTTTTTAGAATTAAACCAGAATTTTATAAAATTCACTTTTGCTGCGCTTAAATGAGCTCTTGTTAAAAGCTAGAAAATTCAGCCCTGAATTTTTTAAAACAAGATTGCTACGATTTTTAGTTTAATAAAAAATATCACAATGACGAATTTTATGAATTTTATGAAATTAGAGTTAAATGGGGTTAATAAACCTTAAGTTAAAAAATTCAGCTAACTTCAAACGCCCTAAAAACCAAATCTAAGCAGTGCCGAACCCCATGTGAAACCGCCGCCAAAAGCATCTAGCAAAATTAAAGAGCCATTTTTCAAACGACCATCTTCATAAGCTTTATTCATCGCCATTGGAATGCTTGCAGCACTGGTGTTTCCATACTCGCCCACACTTATCACACATTGTTCCTCGCTTAGCCCTAAGCGTTCTTGGACGGCTTTAATAATACGTAAATTAGCCTGATGCGGGATAAATAAATCAAGCTCGCTAGCTTTTATATTTTGCTGTTCTAGCATAGCTACAACATCACTTGTGAGCGTATTTACTGCTATTTTAAAGACCTCATTTCCAGACATTTTAACAAAGCCTATTTGATGATTTTGCCTTGGTGTCATCAAAAGATCGCCTTTTGAGCCATCACTAGCACAATGTGTAGAAATGATGAAATTATCATTGTTTGCGCTACTTACCACTCCAGCTCCTGCGCCATCGCCAAAAAGTATACAAGTAGAGCGATCTGTATAATCAACAATGCTAGAAAATTTATCAGCACCGACTATTAAGATATTTTTCTTGGCAGAACTTTCAATCAAGCTTTTTGCAATCTCAAGCAAATAAATAAAACCAGAACAAGCAGCACTTATATCAAACGCCATTATATCACTAATTTCAAGCTCTTTTGCGATCTGAGTTGCCATGCTAGGCATACAAAAAAAATCAGGCGTCACAGTAGCACAAATAATGCAATCAATCTTGTTTTTATCGATATTTGCACGGCTTATAGCTAGCCTGCTAGCTCTAACTGCCATATCACAAAGACTTTCATTTTCAGCAATGTGACGAGTGTGAATTCCTGTGCGTTTTACTATCCACTCATTGCTGGTTTCAACCATTTTTTCTAGATCAAAATTGCTTAAAATTTTTGGTGGTACGTAAGCAGCAATGCTTACTAATGCAGCTTTTTTCATTATTTATAACTTGCTAATTTCTCTTCGATTTTTTTATTTATGTTTGAATTTGTGAATTTTATAGCTTGAAAAATTGCGTTTTTAATAGCTTTTGAGCCTGATTTGCCATGGCTAATAATAGCACATTTTTTAATGCCAAGAAGTGGCGCACCGCCGTATTCTTCATAATCAACATCACTTTTAAGCTTTTTAAAAGCTTTTTTTAACAAAACTGCTGCAAGTGTAGAAATAGGCGACTCTTTGATATTTCTTTTTAGAATTTTAGAAATTGCAGATGAAACGCCCTCACTAGTTTTTAGTAAAATATTACCCACAAAACCATCGCAAACAATGACATCCACGCTATCATCAAAGACTTGATTTCCCTCTGCATTGCCTACAAAATTTTCCATTTTTTTAAGCAATTCAAAGGTAGCTTTACTGACTTCATTACCCTTGCAATCTTCTTCGCCATTGCTAAGTAAAGCAATTCTGGGTTTTGCTATTTGCATAATTTCTTGTGCATATGCTTCGCTCATAACAGCAAATTCAAACAAATGCTCAGGCTTACAATCGACATTTGCACCTACATCAAGCACTAAGCTTTGCTTACCTCGAGTGATAGTAGGCATTAAAGTAGCAATCGGTGGGCGCGAAACTCCTTCAAGTCTGCCAATCCGTAAGGTAGCCAAACTCATCGTAGCTCCGCTATGTCCAGCAGATACCACAGCATCAGCTTCATCAGTTCGCACTAGCTCTACTGCTTTATATATAGAGCTTTCTTTGCGTTTTAGTGCATCTGTGGCAGCTTCTGCCATATCAAAGACATCACTAGCTTCATGATAGCTTATAAAAGTTTCTAGCCCTTTTGGCACCAGCGGCTCTATATCAGCTCTTTTACCTACCAAAATAGCGTGAAACCTAGCTTCTTTTAAAGCTAGCAAAACACCCTCTACAATAGGTTTTGAGCCAAAGTCGCCACCCATCGCATCAATTGCTATTTTAATCATTTTTCTTATTTATATTGACCTGTAGTTGGATTTACGCGGTGTGGCATTTTCCAGCTTCCGTCTTTGTCTTTTACCGGCATAGGTAAAGTAACTTTATAGTGTGTTCTGCGCTTTGCTGCGCGTGTGTGGCTAACTCTTCTTTTTGGAACTGCCATGTTATTCTCCTTTTATTTGGTTTTTGCAATCATTACAATAAAAATAGTCGCTTTTTATGCTTTCAATTTCGCTATTTAACAGCTCATCAAAGTCGATAAATCCGTCATAAAATTCAACTACATCTTCTAAAATTTGGCTATTACTTTTATATTCACCATCGCTTAAAATAAGCCAGAGATTTTCATCGATATTAACTCTCATCTCATTTCCACAGCGGTCGCAAATATGCTCAAAAGTGCCAAATAAACTAGCTTTACAAAAAATTTCTTTTTCGTTTTTTCTTTTTAAAGTGCCTTCAATACGCACTCCGCCTTGCTCAAAAGAAAAATCCTGTGGTGTAGAGCTGATTTTTGTAAAGGCAATTTTCATTTAAAATACTTTTATAAAATTAACTATTTTATAAAATTCACTTTTATAAAATTCAGCAAATTTCTTTTTTAGCAAAGAAAAATGCGATTTCAATTTTAGCATTTTCTAGGCTGTCGCTGCCATGAACTGCGTTTGCATCAATACTTTGAGCAAAATCAGCACGGATTGTGCCAGGCGCTGCTTCTTTTGGATTTGTCGCGCCCATTAGCTCTCTATTTTTTGCTACTGCGTTTTCGCCTTCAAGCACCATTACAACTACTGGTCCACTAGTCATAAACTCTACTAATTCGCCATAAAATGGGCGATCCTTATGAACTTCGTAGAATTTTTTAGCATCTTCTGTGCTAAGCAGTAGTTTTTTAGCTGCTGCAATGCGAAGTCCATTTGTCTCAAAACGAGAAATAATTTTGCCGATAACGCCTTTTTTAACGGCATCTGGCTTGATAATCGAAAGTGTTTGTTCCATTAATTTGTCCTTCAAAAAATTCAAAGCGTGGATTATATCTTTTTTTTTATAAAAATTAGATTAAATTTGTTTAGTAAATAAAAAAAGCTCGTATTTTAGCTCATCAATATTATAATTTGTAGCCGCCGAAATACAGGCGATAAATGCCGGTTTTTGCAGGTCAAACTCGCTAAAATCATCTCTTGCTTTTGCTAGCAAAAAATTCTCTTTAATTTTTGCTTTCATATCAAAATTTTTAGAAAATTCAGCCAAAATTTCAGCTGAATTTTCACAAGCATCAGCCCTTGTTAAAGCGATGGCAAATGGTCTTTTTCCAAGTTCATTTGAAAACTCGCTAAGTTCTTTTTTCAAAGCCTCAAACTGCTCTTTTACGCTCATATCAATTCTTGCTAAATCAAGCATGAAAAGCAAAATTTTTGTTCTCTCAATGTGGCGCAAAAACTCAAATCCAAGCCCCTTGCCTTTGCTAGCTCCTGCGATAATTCCAGGTATGTCAGCCATGATAAAACCATCAAAATCGCCTACATTTACTCGCCCTAGCTTTGGGCTAAGTGTGGTAAATTCGTAATTTGCAATTTCTGGCTTAGCGTTTGAAATGCTTGAAATCAGCGTGCTTTTGCCAACATTTGGAAAGCCCACAAGCCCCACATCAGCAATGCTTTTTAGCTCCAAGCGAATATTTAGCTCTTTTGCCGGCTCGCCAGGCTGTGCGTAAGTCGGTGCTTGATTGACGCTGTTTTTAAAATGAACATTGCCCAGTCCGCCTTTGCCACCTTTTAAAATAAGCTCTTTTTGCCCATCTTGCGTAAGGTCAAGCAAAAGCTCGCCACTTTCAGCATCAAATACGCTAGTGCCTGGTGGGACTATTAGCACGAGGTCTTCGCCCTTTTTGCCGTGCATTTTGCGGCCGCCACCTTGT
>CALEHZ010000044.1 GCA_937875715.1 uncultured Campylobacter sp.
TTTTGAAATTCTAGAATTTAAAAAAATCTATCAAAAAGGAGAAAAAATGAAAAAAATTTTAGCTTTAATCTTTGTGCTTTGGGCTTGTGGGCTTGGCGCAAATGATGACTTTGCTGGTATCAAGGAGCTTGATACTATCAAAGAAAAATACATAGCCACGCTTGAAGGCAAACTAGAAGATGATGAGAGTGTAGGCGTGCGTCCGCATGGCTATGAGAGAGCAAATATCGGCTACTACGAGCTAGAAAAGGATGGCGTGAAGTATCTAATCATAGGCGAAAATTGGACTGGTGATGGCACTAGCATTTACGGACTTTATAGCTTTGATGGCAAAGAAATAAAAAATCTTTATGTAGATAGCGGACTAAGAAATGTAGAAGTGCTAGAAGACAAAGATGGTAATATCGTTATTCCATATAGCAGGAGTTATAGTGTAAATGATTATTTTGTAGGCTATGACGAGCTAAAAGGTGGTGAGCTAAAATCCTTAGCAGAGTTTGAATACGACAATGATAAAACGCCAAAATATCAAATAAACGGCACCCCAAGCGATGAAAAAAGTTTTGAGAAAGCCTTAAATGAGTTTAAGGCTGAGCTAAAAAATAAAATCTTAGAGCTTAAAGCTTTGTAAGGCTACAAAAAAGCTTATTATTTTTTGTACGTTTTTATACTCGTTTGAATTTTATAAAATTCAGTAATTTTTTATAAAATTCAGCAGTGAATTTTATAAAAGCGAATTTTATAAAAGTGAATTTTTTAAAAATGAATTTTATAAAATTCAGCAAAATTATAGCTAAACTATACAACAAGGATAAAAAATGAAAAAAATTCTTTTAAGCACGATTTTGGCTCTAAGCGTTGTTTTTGGGGCCAATGTCAAAAAAGAAAAGGTGATTTTAGACACTGATATGGTGGAGATGTTTGATGATGGCGTGGCTCTCATCATGCTAGCAAATGCGCCAAATATTGATCTTTTGGGCGTTACGACGGTGACTGGCAACTCATGGGCTGATGAGGGCGTAGCATATAGCATTCGCCATTTAGAGATAGAAAACAAAGGCAATATCCCAGTAGCAAACGGCACGCAGTATCCGCTAACGCCTGATAGACACGCTAATTTTGATTTAGAGC
>CALEHZ010000045.1 GCA_937875715.1 uncultured Campylobacter sp.
ACAGCCGCTACCGCGAATTTTCAGAAAATTCAGAAAATTCAAGCCTTGAATTTTCTGGCTTATTCACTGCTGCGATTTTGAATTTTCTGAGATTTTAGAAAATTCAAAGTCTGAATTTTCTAAAACTTCTTATTTAAACACTCTTTTAAAGATTTTATCCACATTTTTAGTGTAGTAATTGTAATCAAAACACGCTCTTATCTCATCTTCGCTTAGCTTAGCGCGCAAATCTTCATCGCCAAGTAAGTTTTGTAAAAATAAGCTCTCGCCTTTTTCATTTAGCGCGCTTTTGCCTTGTTGTAAGTCAGCCCAGACCTTCATTGCGTTTCTTTGGACGATTTTATAGGCGTCTTCACGGCTTATTTCACGCTTTGGAAGCTCTAAAAGCACTCTTTGAGAAAAGACTAGCCCGCCGGTTAGATTTAGATTTTTCATCATATTCTCTGGATATACGACTAGATTTTTAACAAGCCCAGTGATACGCCCAAGCATGAAATCAGCGGTGATAAAGGCATCAGGCAGGATAAAACGCTCCACTGAGCTGTGGCTGATATCTCGCTCGTGCCAAAGGGCGACATTTTCAAGCGCAGGGGTGGCGTAGCTGCGTATCATACGGCAAAGCCCTGTTATGTTTTCGCTTAGCACTGGATTTCGCTTGTGTGGCATAGCTGATGAGCCCTTTTGCCCAGGGCTAAAATACTCCTCAGCCTCATAAACTTCGGTGCGTTGATAGTGGCGCACAGCGACTGCGATTTTCTCACAGCTGCTAGCTAATACAGCTAGTGCGCTCATCACCTGAGCGCATCTATCACGCTGGATTACTTGATTTGAGGCTGGGGCTGGGCTTAGACCAAGGTCGGCACAAACTAGCTCTTCAAGCTCTAATGGTGCGTGAGCGAAGTTGCCCATCGCTCCACTTATCGCACCCACTGAAATCACCTTTTTAGCGTGTTCAAGCAGCTCTTTTGCCCTTTTTATCTCATCATGCCAAATCGCAATCACAAGCCCAAAAGTAATAGGCTCTCCGTGAATTCCGTGGCTTCTGCCTACCATAAGCGTATTTTTATGCTCCATCGCCCTTTCTTTTAAAGCGCTTAAAAACTCATCAATGTCGGCTAAAATCAGCTCCAAGCTATCACGGATTTGAAGTGCGACAGCCGTGTCTATACAATCGCTGCTAGTCATACCATAATGAACAAAACGGCTCTCGCTCCCAAGGCTTTCGCTCACGCTTGTTAAAAATGCGATTACATCGTGCTTTGTAGTCTTTTCTATCTCATCAATTCTAGCTATATCAAACTTAGCGTTTTTTTGAATTTTTTCGCAGTCGGCGTCATTTATTAAACCTAGTTTATTCCACGCTCTAACGGCTGCAAGCTCCACTTTTAGCCAAGCATCGTATTTTGCCTGAATGTTCCACTTGCTTTTCATTTGCTCTCTTGCGTATCGCTCTACCATTTTTTTGCTCCTTTTTTTGTAAAAATTCAGCCGAAATTATAGTAAAATGACGCTTTAATTTTACTTTCAAAAGGGCAATTTTTGGGCTATGAGCTTATAAAAATCGGCAAAGCGCAAGATGAGCGTGTTTTTAGCGCTTTGGGGCGACTTGGATATCCTATGAAAAAGGCGCAAAATCTCTGTGATAAAGGGCGAATTCGCTCATCATCAGGGCAGATTCTAGCTAAAAATGATATTTATAGCGGCGAACTTTTTATGATAGATTATGTGTGTTATTCGCGCGGTTTAAAGCCTGTTTTTGAGTGCGATGACTTTGCTGTTTTTAATAAGCCTAGTGGTATTTGTTCGCACCCAAACGGCAGGAATTCTAGCTACAATATGTATGATGAGATTTGGCATTTATATGGGCGAGATGCTTGTGTGGCGCATCGCTTGGATGCTGGGACGAGCGGACTTTTGCTTGTCGCAAAAAACGCTAGTAGCGCAAAAGAGTTAAAAGCGCTTTTTGAAGAACGAAAAGTGCTAAAAAGCTACTTGGCTTTGGTGCGTGGCGATCTACGAAAGGCGAATTTGCGTGAGTTTAAAAGCACTGAATTTTTTGAATTTTCTAAAAAAGTGGAATTCTTAAAAGATTTTAAAGGTTTTGTGATAGATGAGAGTATGCGACTTGGCGGACTTGCTGGGCACACAAAGCATAAAATGGAAATTAGCGATGAAAACGGCGCAAAAAGGGCGGTTACGCTTGTAAGAGTGCTAGAATTTTACCCAAATAGTGCTGAATTTTCTAACTCTAAATATAGCGAAATTTTTGGTGCTAAAACGCTTTTTAATGATGGTGCTACGATGGTTCAGTGCTATCCGCTCACAGGCAGACAGCACCAAATTCGCTTACATTTGTTTCATGTGAAACATGGCATTTTAGGCGACCCACTTTATGGACTTTGCCAAAGTGATATTGAAAAAATTCTAGATGAGAAAATGGACGAAAACGAAAGAATTCTAAAAAGTGGCGCAAATCGCCTAATGCTCCACGCAAATACTTTAAATTTCACTTTTAAAGGGCAAGTTTATAATGTAGAATTCTAGAATTCTAGTTTTAAAATTCTAGAATTTTGCGTTAGAATTCTAAAAT
>CALEHZ010000046.1 GCA_937875715.1 uncultured Campylobacter sp.
ATTAGACTTGCCAAGGCAAGGCTCACAAACAAAATTTGGCTCGTAAATTTCATTTAATTCTAGTGCTTTTATACATTCTTTTGCGTATTTTAGACCGCTTTCTAGCCCTACTTGGCTTATACAGCTTAGATCATCATTGCTGGTGTGATATTCATTATATGCGCCAAATTTTGTTCTACAAAGCGTAACCACGCCAAGATTTAATTTTGGCGTGTTATACTGCCTTTCGTCGCTTCCACGATTTAAAAAGTTGTAAATTTTGGCATTTGGTTTGTTTTTCAAAACGCTTTTTACCGCCCTTGCTGAGAAAGAATTTTCATCAGGTGGTAAAACCACGCTATAATCACCATCATCACCAATGCAGCTTAGCACAAATCCAGCTTTTACATTTGCTTTTAGAGCATCAAAGTTTTGCGAAATATAAGCAATTGCGCCGATAGTCTCAGGCGTTATGACAAAGCGGTAATTATATTTTCTTTGTTGGCGCGTATTCAGCCATTTTATGAGCTCTACCATCACAGCTGGCCCACTTAGCTCGTTATTACACATTTGTGGATGACAAAGATAGGTAGATATTAGTATTTCATCTTTTGTAGACGTTGTAGCAGGCAAAAAAAGCTCAGCATAATTAAGCTCTCCAAATTCATTAAAATCACTATCAACAAAAACCTTATAATCGCCATTTTCTAGGTTTTTTCGCTCATTTTCGCTGATACAAAAGCCCCAGCGCCTTTCATAATAGCTAGTTACATAGGGGATAGCATCAGGGTGCTTTTCATCGCTATAAAGGTGAGATGAAAGCTCATCAAGGCTAAGTGTCGCATTCACAGGCTCTGAGTAGCCCATAAGATGAAGATTGTGCTTTTTAAAATCGCAGATTTTTTCTCCATTTGGAGCGATTATATAGGCATCACGGACATTATACTCAGGCGGAATTACCCAGTCATAGACTTGTGTGCCTGATTTTATGGCTTTTATTTCAAGCTCTAAATTTTTACAATCAGGCTGCTGCCCCACCCCTACTGCATTTTGGCTGATTGCATTTTTTATTATCTCTAAGCTATCTCGCAGTCCCTGCCCTGTAATTGAGCGATAAATTGGATATAAAATTTTTACTAACTCATACATTTTGCTTACTTTATTTTAAAATTAAAAGTGGAAATTTTAATTTAATTTTGCTTTAAATATGCTAAAATTGCGCTTTTAAAAAATTCAAAAGGAGAAAAAATGAATTATCCAAAGGCGATTGGGCCATATTCTGCGTTTTACTGGGCTGGGGATTTGCTTTTTTGTTCAGGGCAAATTCCACTTGATCCAAGCACTGGCGAGGTCGTAGGCACAAGTGCTGCCGAGCAAGCAAAACAAGCTCTAAGCAATGTCGCAGGACTTTTAGAAGCAAATAATCTAAGCGTGAAAAATGTGGTAAAAACAACCGTGTTTTTAACTGATATTGCTGATTTTGCCGCTGTTAATGAAGTGTATGGTGAATTTTTTAAAGAGCCTTATCCTGCTCGTTCTTGCGTAGCAGTCGCAGCCTTGCCAAAAGGCGTGAAAGTAGAAGTAGAAATCATCGCTAAAAAATGAGCTTTAAATACGGCGTAGTCATCACTGGACTTATCGCAAGTGGTAAAAGCAGCGTTTGCGAGCTATTAAGAGCGCAAAACTATGAAATAATCTGCGCTGATAGCATCGCTCACGCTGTTTTAGATGAGAATTCTAGTAAAATTGCTGAGCTTTTTGGCGCTGAGTTTATCAAAAACGGCGCAGTGGATAGAAAAGCACTTGGTGCTTTGGTTTTTAGCGATAAGGACGCAAAAACTCGCCTAGAAGAGCTTTTACATCCTTTAATTCACGCTAGAATTCTAGATATTGCGCAAAATTTAGAGAACAAGAAAAAGCTTTATTTTGTAGATATTCCACTATTTTTTGAAAGTGGTGGAAAGCAAAAATACGATTTTAGCGCTGTTTTGCTAGTCTATGCGCCTAAAGAGCTTTGTTTAGAGCGCATTTTAAGCCGTGATAAGCTTGATATAAAGAGTGCTAAATTGCGCTTAAATTCGCAAATAGACATTGAAAAAAAGCGCAAAATGAGTGATTTTGTACTTGAAAATACAAGTGATTTTGATGATTTAAAAAGCAATTTAAATGTGATTTTAACTAGAATTCTAGAATTCCAAAAGGCAAATAATGATTTTAGCGATTGAAAGCTCATGCGATGATAGCTCAGTAGCAGTGATAAAAACTAGTGATTTTTCGCTCGTTCATTACGAAAAAATCAGCCAAGAAGAAGAGCACGCCAAATACGGCGGAGTCGTGCCCGAGCTAGCCGCACGCCTTCACACAAAGGCTTTACCTGACATTGTTTTAAGCGCAAAGCCCTATTTTTCATCTTTAAAGGCTATTGCGGTTACTACTGAGCCCGGGCTTAGCGTGAGTTTGCTGCCTGGCATCGTAGCAGCAAAGTCCTTAGCACTTGCGCTAGATTTGCCGATAATTTCTATAAATCATTTAATAGGGCATATTTATTCGCTTTTTTTGGATAGTAAGGTGCTTTTGCCACTTGGCGTTTTGCTTGTAAGCGGCGGACATACAATGATCTTAGATATCAATGAAAATGGCGAAATTTCCGTGCTTTGCTCTACTAGCGATGATAGCTTTGGCGAGAGTTTTGATAAATGCGCTAAAATGCTCTCTCTTAGCTATCCAGGTGGCCCACTTATACAAAAACTAGCCTTAATGGGCGATGATAAAGCCTATAATTTTACAATTCCATTAAAGGGCACAAAGCGCCTAGAATACAGCTTTTCAGGGCTTAAAAATCAAGTTCGTTTAGCCACTTTGGATAAAGAGCTAAATGAGAAAGAAAAAGCCCAAATTGCCGCTAGTTTTGAGCGCGTGGCGTGCGAGCATATAATTGATAGATTAAAAATTATTTTTGCTGAGAAAAAATGGAGCAATTTTGGCGTAGTTGGCGGTGCAAGTGCGAATCTACGCCTTCGCAAAAGCCTAGAAAATCTTTGCCAAACTTATAATTCAAAACTGCTTTTTGCGCCACTAAAATACTGCTCAGACAACGCCTACATGATAGCTCGCGCAGCCCTTGACAAATACGCTAAATCGGACTTTTGCGATGGTTTTAATGTGCAAATGAAGCCACGCAGCGATATAAACAAAATCTTTATAAATTAGCTTAAATTTATCTAAATTTTATAGCTTATTAACACTGCAGCAAAGTGAATTTTATAAAATT
>CALEHZ010000047.1 GCA_937875715.1 uncultured Campylobacter sp.
CCCGACGAGCTACCAACTGCTCCACCCCGCGATAAATAAAAAAAGCTTGATGGATGGGGTAGGAGGATTCGAACCTCCGAATGGCAGGACCAAAACCTGCTGCCTTACCGCTTGGCTATACCCCAATGAAGTAAAAAAGAGTTGGAATTATAGCTTAAAAAATTCACTTTGTCAATTAAAATTAGCTTAAATTTTACAGAAATTTACTGCTGCTGCGTGGCAAATAGCCCAGTTTATAAAATTCATTTTGCGCAGTGTTTTAAATCCAAAAAATTCATTGTCCATAAAATTCAAAGTGAATTTTATAAAATTCATTGTCCATAAAATTCAACATCGCCAAAGTCTTTCATACCATCAAGCATTTTTGAACTAGCCTTCATCTGCTCTTCAATTAGCCTATTTGCTTCGTTTTGCGCCTTTTCTTTGATGTTTGAATTTTCTGGAATTTGCATATTTTGTCCAAAATCATTTGCTGGGATTTGCGTTTTTAAATTTTGCTTTTTATAATGCTCTTCAAGCAGCTTTGCAATCTTGTCTATATCGATATTTGCTTCTTTTAAAGTGATTATAAAAATGCTGTGAATGGTGATTTTATGCTTGCTAAGAGCGTATTTTTTGATGCTTTCTTTAAAAGCCTCCTTGCCTTTTGAGCTTAGCAAATCTTCTTTATAAAATGAGCTTGTGATCACATTTATAGCGTCTTTTAGCGCACTTTCGTTTGTGTTATCATTAGCTAAAATTTCTAAATCCATAGTGATTTTTTTCATATCGCTATTATTTTTTGTATAAACATCAACTTCAAAATTTTTTAGCTCTATTGTTTTAGCAAAGAGCGCAAAGCACGAAATAATCAATATTAAAAAGATTTTCATTAGCTTTCCTTAATACAATTTAAAGTTTTATAAAATTCATCAACAGAGTTGTTGATCATCAGGCTTTTTGCTATGTGAAAGCCTAAATTGCCGCCATTATAGCATATAAAAAGCCCACTTGGGCTAATCGCCCTTGAAAGTGCCACATACAGCTGACCGGGCGCAAAAATATTATTTATATCACAGACAAAATTTTCTAAGCTCATGCCTTGACTTTTATGAATGCTAATAGCATATGCAAGGCGCAGTGGAAACTGCGTAAAACTAGCCCTTGGCACAGCCAAAATCTCACCATCATCTTCAATAAATTCATTTAATTCAAGCGAGATTTTTTCAAGTTCTACTATGCTATCATCTTTTTTAGCCACGGTTATGACATCATCTTTTATCTCACGCACCACGCCGCGTTCGCCGTTATAATAAACTCCACGTTTATTAGCACAAAACATCACCTCAGCGCCGATTTTAAGCTCTAAATTTTCTGCTAAGGAAATATTTGAAATCCACCTATTTAAAGCGTTTTCACTTATTTTTTCATCGCTGATTTTAAGCTGGGCTTTTAGCAAATGTAGTGGCGCTTTAAGCGAATTTAGTCTAGCTGCGTTCATCGCATTCACCTTAGCATTTATGCCAAAAAGCCAGGTTGTTTCACTAGGCAAAGCACGAAAAATACGTGATTTTATAAAATTCAAAGTATTCTCATCGCAGATTCCACGCCGAATTTTTTCAAGCATAGCGTAAAATTCAATATTTGCGGTTCGTTTTGAGCTAGTTAGAATTATATTTGTAAAATTAAAATCGTTCCACTCTTGGCTTTCAAAAGCATAAAAGCCTGAAAATAGCGAGTTTTGCGTATTTTTCTTTTCATTTTTAATTGGCGCTAATTGATAAAAATCGCCCACAAAAAGCAGCGCGCCTTTAAATCCAGCACTTTTAAGCCGCAAAGCTATCATGCAAAATAAATCCGCACTTATCATAGAAATCTCATCAAGCACGATTAAATCAGTCTTTTCAATGATTTTATACAGCTCTTTTAGCACTGATTTTTGCTTTTTATCATGTGCAGCCAGCTCGTTTAAATCACTACTTAGACCAAATCTAAAAAAGCTGTGAGCAGTGAGCCCGCCTACATTTACAGCGCTAATTCCCGTGCTGCCAAGCGCTACTACATTTTTATTTTGCTTTTTAAAACTCTTTATAATTTCGTTTGAAAAATAGCTTTTACCAGTTCCAGCACCACCGCTTAAAAAGACATTTTTGCCGCTATTTAAAAGTTCTAAAATAGTATTTAGCACAATTTACCTTTTTTTGAATTTTCTAAAATTCAGCTTTTAAAAAATTCAGTTTTT
>CALEHZ010000048.1 GCA_937875715.1 uncultured Campylobacter sp.
TCCTAAATGAGTGATTCATTGGGCAGGTTATGAAAGTGCGGTTATTTTCTGGAATTTTTACTATACTTAGGCAGTTTTCTACCGCTGCCATTTGTGTAGAAAGCGTGTGCATTATGCCCTTTTGGCGACCTGTCGTGCCAGTGGTATAAAGAATTTCACTAAATGTATCATCACTAGGAATTTCATTTTCGCAGAATTCTAGATTTTGCGCTTTAAAATCATCCAAAGAATATTCATCAAAAAATAAAAAATCACCAATTTCTGATTTTATTTCAGTCAAGCGATTTTGCGAAATATCGATTTCAACTGGCACCATAACACAGCCTAAAAGCTGCACTCCAAGCATAAGAGCAGCATAAGCGCAGTTTTGATGACATTTAAATACTATTTTATCACCCTTTTTGGCGCCTTTACTTTCTAAGAGTTTTTTTGCGCCTAATACATAAGAAAAAAGCTCTTTATAGCTAAGTTCGCCATCATCTGCGATTAAAGCTGTTTTATCAATTCTAGAATTCTCATATAAATAATTTAAGACATTCATTATTGTCCCCTAATAATAGAGTTTAATCTTTGCCAAATCTCGTCAAATCCATCATCAGCCGGACTTTTTACTCCACCATTTTTGCTTTTTACATTATTTTCAATTAAACTAAATTTTTGCTCTTTTTCAAGCACCAAAAACTTACTAGCCATTGAAATAGCTTCAAAAATGCTATGCGTAACAAAAATAATAGTAATTTTTGAGTTTTGCCAAATCTCATAAAGTTTTTTACAAAGCGCAGATCTAGTATCAGCATCTAGCGCTCCAAAAGGCTCATCCATAAGTAGAATTTTAGGCTCTTGTATCAAAGCCCTAGCTATAGCAGCGCGTTGCTTCATACCACCTGAAAGCTCGTGTGGATAATAACTAGCGTAATTTTCAAGCCCAACCATTTTTAAAAAATTCAAAGCTTTATTTTTAATCTCATCTTTGCTTAACTTTTTTTCTATTTTTAGCGGATATTCCACATTTTCTAGCACAGTTTTCCATGCAAAAACTTGATTAAAATCTTGAAAAACCATACAAATATCTTTTTTTGGAGATAAAATAGCTTTATTTTCTAGCAATATTTCTCCATCACTTGCTTTATCAAAGCCACCTATCATTCTTAAAAGTGTGCTTTTGCCGATGCCAGAACGACCAAGTAGCATTAGAAATTCACCCTGTTCAATTTCAATATTAAAATCTTTTATAACAAAATCATTTTTAAATTTTTTGCTAAGATTATTGATTTTTAAAATTCCACTCATGAAATCATACCCCATTTTTTGATGGTTTTACGCTCAATTAGTTTAAAAAGCAAATCCTCAACTAGAATTCCAATCACCATAAGCACAATAAGCGTAGCAAGCATTCCGCTCATGTCAAGATAAGAGCGCTTAATATAAATATCCCAGCCAAGTCCGCCAATGGCTCCTGTGGTGCCAAAGACCATTTCAGCAGCGATTAGTGCGCGCCACGCCCTTGCCCAGCCGTTTTTAACACCCATTAAAATGCTTGGCATTGCTGCTGGAATGTAAATATCAAAAACTGCCCTAAAACGCGGAATTTGCATATTTAAAGCTACTTCTTTATATACTTTTGGCACAGCATCAAAACCACTTAAAATAGCTAGCAACACCGGCCAAATAATAGAATGCGCCATAACAAAAATAATCGCTGCTTTTCCAACGCCAAACCATAAAATAGCAAGTGGCAAAAGAGCAATTCCAGGCAAAGGATCAAGCGTAGAAACACAGGCCTTAAAAAAGTTTTTAGAATACGGAAAAACACTAGCAATTAGAGTAAAAACAGCAACCACGCCAAACGAAATTCCAAGCCCAAGGGCGATTAAATAAAGCGTATAACCGACTTTTACAGCAAGTTCGCCGTTTTTGATTTCGCCCCATAAAGACGCAAAAATATCACTAATTGAAGGAAAAAGAATTTCA
>CALEHZ010000049.1 GCA_937875715.1 uncultured Campylobacter sp.
ATGAATCTAAGGGGCTATTATAGCATTTCCAGCACCCGTTTTTGACCATTATGCCAGAATTTAGTATTTTTACTAAATTCTAGAATGAGTATTATTGCTTCAAGCTTTAAAAACTCATGTAAAAAGAAATGATAAATTGCGTTTAAATGTGCTGAGCGCAACATTCTGCGTGTATAGATGATACTAGCTTATTTGTTTCTTGCTTAGAAGATCTTTGTGCTTTTCAATTATCAAGGCATTTATAAATTTGTGTGCTATTTTTTTTAAAGTGAATTTTTTAAAACAATATTTTTATAAATCCATCTTTTTAATTAAAAAAGAGCGCAATTTTTGCTACGCAATCTGTCTAATGCTGCGTGGAAAGCGAAGTTTTTGAAGTTTAGTCGCAGTAGGGTGCGATACAAGCCATAGGTGGCAAGTATCGCAATTCTTTTTGAATTTTTAGTTTTTCCAAGTATTTAGGTCGATGCCTGATTTACCTGGTGCTAAAATATTATTTGGATCAAGCGCTGCTTTTAGCTTGTGATTTACGCTTTGGCTTACTTTGCCAAATGTAGCTGCTACTTCATCCATAGCACCTACATTTGTGCGGTAGATACCATAGCCTTCTTTGGCAAATGCTTGGATAAGCTCGCTAAATGCGGCCTTTGCGTGTTTGCGTTGCTCTTCATCAGTTCTATCATAAAGCACATCTACGATATGGTGCATATCACGCCAGCCTACGATAAACTCGCCAACATAGTCTAGGCCGTGTTTATTTAGAATATCTTTTGCCATTTTTTGTTGTTTAATAGTGTGCTCGCCTACTGCTGGACAAACTGGCGCAAACCACATAGAACCGCCGCCGCCTCTCCAGTTATAAAGAGCAAACTCTTGTAAGTTTGGCTCTCCACGCATTAGTTTTGCGCGGTATTGGAAGATTGGGTCTTCCTTCATGCCTGGGCTTTCTTCTGTGTAGAATTTCGCTGAGTCGCCAAATGCTGCTTTTACTGTGTCTTGAACGATTTTCCACCAGTGATTTACAGTAACATCATCGCCATAAAGTGCTGCATAAACAGTCCATGCGCCAAGATTATGCTCTTTTTGTAAAGCTTTTAGCTCATCATCTGTGATTGCGCCTGGGCCTTTGTGATATTTTGAGCGATCAGCCACGCTTGCTGCTTCGTATGATGTGCTAGCGCATGTAAAGGCATTTGGGATAATGTTATTTAAGCGAAGTGGGCGAAGAGTGTCGATGATTTTTGGAACATCTGCTTCGTTTTCAAAGCTAATCGCAAATGGTTTATATACAGGTGGTTTTGGCATTAGCCACATACCCATTTTTGTTACAATTCCATAGTTTGATTGAGTGAAAATTCCATCTAGATATGGTCCATAACCCCATTTAAATACTTGCCATGAGTTTGAATTTTCTATTCCACCCATACCAGTGCGTAGAATATCACCATTTGCCAAAACTACTTCCATACCACACTCAAACATAAAGTGCTCGCCGTATGGAGTATAGCCTACGCCGCGGTCTACTGTGTTTCCAACTGGGCTTGCTATCGCACTTGGTGCTGAGAAGCTTAGCCAGTAAGGGATATTGTTTTCTTGGAAATAATCATAAAGTTTTTGATAAGTTACGCCAGGCTCAACCAAAACATAGCCAAGGTCAGTATTAACTTCTAGGATTTTATCCATTCTTTTTAGATCAAGCAAAGCAGTGCCTTTTCTAGCTGGGCTTGCTGTGCCATAACCAAGGTTTTTACCAGTTGAAAAGCTCCATACTGGAACTTTATATTTATTACAAACTTTCAAAATTGCTTGGATTTGATCCACACCTTTTGGCGCCATTGCGATACTTGGCATTACATCTTCGATTTTTGTAGCCATCATTACTTTACAATAAGGTGCCATTTCCTCAGCTGTAATATAAATGTTTTCTTTACCTACGATTTTAGTAAATTCTGCCACTGCTTTATCAAAATTAGCCTCGCTAACTTTTGGTGGCAAACTTAAATACTTAGACATTTTTGCTTCCTTTTATAGAAAAATAAACTAAATTATTATCAACACTAGCATTGTTTATGCTTGAATTTTTTGGCAAAAACTCATTTAAAAGCATAAAATTCGCAGCTGATAAAACGCCGATTACTTGCTCGTTTGCTTTTAAGCTGTTTTTTAGAATTTGGCTTGAGTGAGTATAATTTTTTAGAAAATTCAGCTCAATTTTCTCGCCATTTACAGCGTTTTTGCTAAAAGCATCCACTAGAATTTTTTGGCTAGTTGCACTAAACTCGCTAGCATTTAGGCTAGTTAGACCAAATACAGCAGAGCTTGCGCCCAAAACCTTTAAAAAGCTTCTTCTTTCCATGCTTTTACCTTATTTTATCTTGCCTTGCGCTAGCTGTGTAGCAAGCTCGCGCAATGTCTCATCGTCAATCTCAGTTTTTCTAAACGGAGGCATTGCTTTTTGTCCGTGGCGAACGATTTGTTCGATTTGAGCGATGCGGTCTTTTTGAACCTCAGCTGGAAACTCCATTCTTACGCTATCAGGCCCTACTCCACCATCTTTATGACAGTAAGCGTGATTTGCGTCTTTAAAGACCTTATCAGCGGCACTTGCGCCACTAGCTAAAAATACAGCTAGAAGGCAAAATTTTAAGATTTTCATCTTTTGTCCTTTCATTTTTAGATTAGATGCGTAATTTTACGCCATAAATTGTAAAGATTTTATAAACAAGATAGAATTTAACTTTTTTTTAAAATTTCTGTGTAAATTTTACACACAATTTTTGAA
>CALEHZ010000050.1 GCA_937875715.1 uncultured Campylobacter sp.
GGAAAAATCCAGCGTATTCAAATGCAGGACATTTGTTTGCCCATCACCAGCAATCAGATTTAGGGTACGGGCAACACGGACGGTCTTTTCATCAAAGTCGATGGCAAAAACATTGTCACGCACAAAATTTGTTTCTTCTGGGATGCGCTGTGCAGCCGTAAATCCTTCGCCTTCAGGAAGTCCTTTTTCACGGCGAATATCTTTCCACACTTTGAAAATGCTGTGAACGGTAAAGCCGGAGCTGCCGCAGGCAGTGTCGATGATCTTATCATTGACAGTCGGATTCATCATTTTCACACACATATCTATGACATAGCGCGGTGTAAAATACTGGCCTTTTTCGCCTTTTTGTGCTTTGCTCATCAAAACTAGGTGCGTCTCTGTGGATACTCCAGCGATTTTTATAAACCACTTCTTCGCCCTCATCTATTAGGTCGCCAGTTACATTAAAAATACGACCCAAAACCTCTTCACCAACTGGCACAGTAATAGGTGAACCAAGCGCAGTAGCCTCGTGGCCACGAGTAAGACCATCAGTCATATCCATAGCAATAGTGCGAACACGATTATCGCCAAGATGTGCAGCTGTTTCTAAAATAAGCTTTTGTATTTTGCCCTCAAAGTTAAAATTAACTTCAATAGCTTCATTGATTTTTGGCAAGTAATCAACGAAATCTACATCAACTACTGGACCAATAACCTGGCTAATAGAACCCTTCATTTTCTTCATCCTTTCGTAAATTATTTCATACTCTCAACACCACTAATAATTTCTATTAGCTCGGTTGTAATATTTCCTTGTCTAGCTTTATTATAAGCTAAATCAAGCTCTTTGACCTTTTCTTTTGCATTATTTGTCGCATTATCCATAGCTTGCATTCTAGAGCAGTGCTCTGCTGCCAAGCTATCGATTAAAGAATAATACATACCATACTCTAAGTACTTTTGCATAAGTTCGCCAATTATAAGGTCGTTTTCTCCATCTGGTTCAACCTCCATCAAAGAATCGAATTTTTCTTCTTCTTCTGTGTGTTTTGGCATTTGCACTGGTACAATATCTTGAATTTTAATTTCTTGTGAAATCATATTTTTATATCCATTGTGCACCATGATAACCTTATCTGTAACACCAGCATTAAAATCTTTAATGGCATCTTCAATAATAGACTTAGCTTTTTCGTAGGTTGGAGCCGAGCTTACACCACGATAGCTTTCTAAAATATCCAAACCTTGAAAGTTAAAAAATTCAATTCCTTTTTTGCCAACTGCTCTTAGGCGAACCTTTACTTTTTTAGCTTTATACTCTTCAATAAGATTTTCAACAGCATGAATTGTGCTCATATTAAAACCACCGCAAAGACCTTTATCAGCAGTAATAAAAATGATATCTACTTTACTAACTGGCGCGTCAACATCATAGAATTTTGGATTGCTAATTGCAGAGCCATATCTATGAATTTTATAAGAAATTTCACTCAAAATTTCTCTAATTTTTTGAGCATAAAGTCTAGATTTTTTAGCTGCTTCTTCTGCTTTTTTTAATTTAGCAACAGAAACTAGCTTCATAGCGTTTGTTGTTTTTTGAGTATTTTGAACGCTTTTAATCTTTCTTTTTATATCTTTTAAGTTAGCCATGTTTCGCCTTTATTCAGCACTAAAAGTCGCCTTAAACTCACTCAATGCCTTTTTAAGCTTCTCTTCAATATCTTTTTCTAACACTTTTTTGCTTCTTGTTTGCTCAAAAATATCAGGATATTTAGCCTCTAAATATGGATAAAGCTCTGCTTCAAATTTACTAACTGCACTTGCTGGAATATCGTCTAAATAACCATTTGAGCCAGCATAAATTAAAACAACTTGATTTTCTACAGGAAGTGGGCTATAAGGCGGCTGTTTTAACACCTCAACCATTCTTTGACCACGTTCTAGCTGCTTACGGCTGCTTTCGTCAAGGTCACTAGCAAACTGTGCAAAAGCCTGAAGTTCGCGGTATTGAGCAAGCTCCAAGCGAAGTGTTCCAGCTACTTTTTTAATAGCTTTAATTTGAGCCGAACCACCCACGCGAGATACTGAAAGCCCCACATTGATAGCTGGACGAACGCCAGAGTTAAACAAGTCAGTTTCTAAGAAAATTTGACCATCAGTAATAGAAATAACATTAGTAGGGATATACGCTGAAACATCTCCTGCTTGTGTTTCTATGATAGGTAAAGCTGTGAGTGAGCCAGCACCTAGTTTATCGCTTAATTTACTTGCACGCTCTAAAAGACGAGAGTGTAAATAGAAAACATCTCCCGGATATGCCTCACGACCTGGTGGGCGGCGTAAAATTAGTGACATTTCACGGTAGGCAACAGCGTGCTTACTTAAATCATCATAAACTATAAGTGCGTGGCGTGAATTATCGCGGAAATATTCACCCATTGTAACACCAGCATAAGGTGCTAGGTATTGCAAGGCTGCTGGATCACTAGCTGATGCCGCTACAACGATAGTATATTCCATAGCACCATATTCTTCTAGTTTTTTAACAACTTGCGCTACGGTTGATTGTTTTTGACCAATTGCTACATAAATACAAATTACATCTTGACCTTTTTGATTTATGATAGTATCAATAGCTACTGTTGTTTTGCCTGTTTGGCGGTCACCGATAATAAGCTCTCTTTGACCACGACCGATTGGCACAAGGGCATCAATTGCTTTAAGTCCAGTTTGAAGTGGCTCATGAACGCTCTTCCTAGCCATAATACCTTTCGCTTTTTCTTCGATAAAGCGAGTTTCGCTAGCATCAATAGGACCTTTTGCATCAATAGGTTCTCCAAGTGAATTTACAACACGACCTATCAAAGCATCGCCTACTGGCACACGAAGAAGTTTGCCAAGTCTTTTTACACTGGTTCCCTCTACGATTTTATCAGGTTTGCCTAAAATAACAACACCAACACTGCTCTCTTCTAGATTTTGAGCAAGGCCTTTTTCTCCATGCTCAAATTCCACCATCTCACCAGCCATAACATTTTTAAGGCCATAAACTTTGGCAACGCCATCAGCTACTGAAATTACTTTTCCAGTCTCTTCTACATTTACACTCAGATCGTAGCTTTCAATACGTTCTTTGATTATGCTACTAATCTCATCAGCTTTTAGTTTTGCACTCACAATTTCTCCTTATTTAATTGCTTTTAGTATATATTCGCTAAGTTTAGTTTTAAACAAACTCATAGAAAAGCTCGCCTCAAAACCTAAATCTGCTAACTCTATTTTAATGCCATCATAATCACCTTTTTTACTTTCAAAAGAAATATTGGCATTTAATTTTTTAGAAAATTTCTCTTCAAGCTCTTTTTTGCTATTTTCATTTAAATCAAAAGAACTATAAATGGTGCCACAAAAAGAATTATCTTTTAGAGATTTTTGATAAGAAAATTCTCTTGCTATTTGAGGTAAAACTTCTAATCTTTTTGCTTTTGCTAAAGCTGTTAAAAAATTAACAAATTTTTCATTTTTGCACTCAACAAGAGAAAGTAAAAAATTCACCTTTTCTTCATTTTTAGCAACTGGCGATTCCAATATATCTTTGAATTTTGATAAAGAAAATGCCACAGCTATACCTTTAAGCGCATTGTCTATCTCTACTATCTGCACATTATCAATGCTAGAAAGCAAAGCAGCTACGTATTTTTTTGCTATTATTTCGTTCATTAGCTCACCTTTTTACTAATAAGTTCGATTAAGCCTTGTTCACTTATCTTAATGCTATCATCCTCAAAAACATCAGCTATGACACCCTCAATTACTTTTTTGACACTTGCACGACGAGCAAATTCTTTTTGTTCTATATAGTTCTCACTCATTGTTTTTACAGTATTCCAAGTATCTTTTTCAATTTTAGCAGCTAATTGTCTAGCCTCTATTTTGCCAGCTTCTATGAATTTTTCAGCTAAAGCCCTTGTTTCTTCTACTTTTGCTTTTGCTGCCTCTTCTTTTGCTTGTGCTTCTAAAATCTTATTTCTACTTTGCGTAATTCTGCTTTCTATACCTTGAATACGAGCCCTATAAGCATTTTTAATAGGATTTGCTAAAAAATAATATAAAATTCCAGCAAAAATCAAAAAATTCAAAGTTCTAGCTACTATATCGTAGTTTGCTTCACCATTTGCACTTGCTCCAAAAGCAAACATTGGCAATAGAAAAAATAAATATTTCATACTTCCCCCTATAAATTTGAAAGCTTTGATTTTAAAGCAACTTTAATGTCAACTAAATTTTTTCTAAGCTCTACTTTTAGCTCTTCATTTTCTACTTTTAAAGCATCTTCAAATTCTTTATATTCTTGATCAAGTTCGCTTCTTCTATGCTCAATTTTAGCTTTAGACTCATCATTTGCTATTTGTATAGCCTGAGCCTTTATAGCATTTACTTCTTCTCTAGCTTTGGCTAAAATAGCAGCAGATTCGTCTTGGTATTTTTTGATATCTTTACCATAGTTAGCCACATCTTTTTCGCTTTCGATTATGCCTTGATCTCGCGCATCCACAAAATTCAAAACTGGCTTAAACAAAATCTTGTTTAAAAGATAAATAAGTGCTAAAAATACAATAACTGTAAGTAAGAGCAGCTCTTTATCGATTTCAAGCATTTTTCCTCCTTTGACTTTAACTAAAAATTGTTCGCAATTCTACAATATTTTTAGCTAAATTTTGCTTAATTTTATAATTAAATTTTCTATTTCTTTTGAATTTTCAAAACTTAGTGTCAATTTATTTTTATTTGAACTAGCACAAATTCCAAGACTTTTAAAACAATCTTTAAGTCCTGAAATTTTTTTTTCTAGCTCTGTTTTGCTTTGCGGTTTTTTAATTTTTTGTGCTAATTCTTCTGTAGCTCTTACACTTAGTTTTTGCCCTACGATGCTATCTGCTAGCATTTTTTCATTTTTTTTATCAAGCCCAACTAGCACTTTTGCATGTCCGCTTGATATTTTGCCAGAGTTGATTAACTCTTTTGTTTTTTCATCCAGATTTAAAAGACGCAAGGTATTTGCCACCCAGCTTCTGCTTTTTTTAACTAAATTTGCCAATTCTTCTTGCGTAATTTTATGCTCGCTAATTAGCTCTTTTAAGCTATTTGCAAGCTCTAAAGGATTTAAATTTTCTCTTTGGATATTTTCAATTAAAGCAAGCTGTCTTAAATTTTTTTCATCTATATTTATGACAATTGCCTTTATTTCATCATTACCAAGTATTTTAGTAGCTCTTAGTCTGCGCTCACCTGCTACAAGTGTGTATTCGTTTTGAGATTTTTTTATTACCACAATTGGCTGAATAAGCCCGTGTTCTTTTATACTCTGCGAAAGCTCATTTAGAGCCTCTTTGTCAAAATTTGTGCGTGGTTGAAATGGATTTGGCGTGATTTGCGAGATTTTTATACTTCTTACTTTTTCTTTATTTAGCTCTCTATCATAATCAAAATTCGCATCATCTAAAAGTGCTTCTAAACCTGTCCCCATAGCCATTTAATCACCTCATTATAGAAGTAGCTAGACTTTGATATGCTACTGAGCCACTTGATTTGATGTCATATAAAATTACCGGTTTGCCAAAACTTGGACTCTCAGCCAATTTTACATTGCGTGGGATAATGATATATTCATCATCATTTTTAAAAAGCTTATTATCAAAATGCTTTTTAAGATCTAAAATTACTTCTTTTGAAAGATTATTTTGCGCACTATACATGGTCGGCAAAAAGCCTTTAATGCTTAGTTTTTTGTTTATTGTTTCTTTTACCACTTTAATGGTATTTAAAATCTGCGCCAGTCCTTCCATGGCATAAAATTCACATTGTATAGGAATGATTACAGAATCACTAGCACAAAGTGCGTTTATGGTTAGTGCTCCAAGTGTTGGCGGACTATCAATTATAATGTAATCATAGATGTCGCCAAGCTCTTCTATTTTATCAGACAAAATTGTTTTGTAATTTTGTTCTTTTTTAGAAAATTCTTGTTCTATTCCTACAAGAGCAATATTTGACGGAATTAAATCAAGAGTTGAAATCTGAGTTTTAAGCAAAATTTCATTTAATTTTTTGCTTCCAGTTAAGGCATGATAAATATTAAACTCATAATCACGCCTAGAAAAGCCAAGCCCAGTTGTAGCATTTGCTTGTGGGTCAATGTCGATTAAAAGCACTTTTTTTTCAGCCACCGCCAAAGATGCGGCTAGATTAACAGCAGTAGTGGTCTTTCCTACGCCACCTTTTTGATTGGCTATCGTTATTACTTCGCTCATCTTTGTGAATATACCTTTTTCCCATTTATAATTACAGATCCATCATTTTGAAATATTGCTTTTTCCATACTAACAAGCTTATTTTCAATATGAATGCTGAATTTTTTAGACTTTTGGAATTCTAGCAATAATTTGCTTAAAATCTCATTCCATTTTGGCAAATTTTCTAAATATTTTTCAAAATTTTTTACAAGCTCCATTTTATCAATATTTATATCCAAAACTCCAGCATACTCTGGCGCAGAGCATAAATTTATTCCCATTCCGCAAACCAAGTTTTCACCGCTTTTTGTGGTTATCACGCCGCCTATTTTTTTTTCATCCACATAAAAATCATTTGGCCATTTTAGCCAAACTTTTGAACCTTTTTGTCTTAAGCTTTCTGCCATCAAAAAAGCAAAATAAATACTAGCCGAACAAAGCTCTAAATCATCAGGCAAAGCATCTAGGCTTAAAGCAAAGCTTAAAAATAAATTTCCCTTATCGCTTTGCCAAAGATTCCCACGAGACCCAAAACCAGCGCTTTGAGCACTAGCTACTAGCATACAAGGTGCTTTTTGTTCGCCTTTTTTTAAAGCAGACAAAAGCTCATTTTGCGTAGAATCCACCAAATTTTTAAAAATAATCAGCAATTTTTAATCTTTTTCCATTTATGTATTCTTTTGCGCTAAGCGCCTTTTTGCCGACTTCTTGGAGGCTTTTTATTTTTACAATTCCGCCATTTGCCCCCACACAAAAGCTATCATCATTTATAGCACAAATCTTGCCTATTTCGCAGTTTTTTTTGTTTAAAATCTCAATATCAAGTAGTTTTGTGCCATTTTTTAAATAAATTCCTGGCCAAGGATTAAAGGCTAAAAATTTACGCCAAATCACGTTTATATCATCATTAAAGTCAATTAAGCCATTGTCTTTTTTTATTTTTTTACATTTTGAAGCAAGAGCACCAAATTGTTCTAAAGGCGCTATATTTTCGTAGTTTTCTAAGGTTTTTAGAGCTAAAGACGCTGCCATTTTAGAAAATTCATCAAAAAGTTCTTTTGCGCTTTTATTTTCTATATCACAGGCGCAAAATGCTAGCATATCGCCATCATCGAGCCCCACACCCATTTTCATCGCAGTTACGCCGCCGATTTTTGCCCCTTTTAAAATCATATCTTGGATTGGACTAGCACCACGAAATGCTGGTAAAATCGAAGCATGTAAGTTTATACAAGGCGCAATATTTAAAATCTGAGCACTCAAAAGCTCGCCATAAGCAGCAACCACGATAAAATCAGGTTTTAAATCTTTTATAATAGCAGCTGAATTTTTTAAATTTTCTGGCTGAAAAAGTTTTAGATTAAGCTCATTTGCTAAAATTTTCACAGGCGGTGCTTGAAGCTCCATTTTACGCCCAACAGGCTTATCTGGCTTTGTAAAAACGCCAACGATTTCAAAATGTTTTGCTAGCTTTTCAAGCACGATTTTAGCATATTCTGGCGTGCCAATAAAAAGAACTTTTTTTCTCATTTTCATCCTAAAATTAAATATTTTTTTCTGAATTTTTTAAAATCTAGAAAATTCAGAAAATTCAAATATTTCAGAAAATTCAATCTTAGAAAATTCAAAACTTTCAGAAAATTCAGAAAATTCAGAAAATTCAGCTTTAGAAAATTCAACTGAATTTTCTAAAAATTCAAAAAATTCAGCTTTGATAGAGGCAAAAAATTCAAGTTTAAAAAATTCAGCTAAAAATGCTACTGAAATTTTCTCAAATATGCTTTTAGAACTAGCCCAAAATGACGAAAAAATCGTAGGAATCACAGCTGCCATGCCAAGTGGAACTGGGCTAAATGTGCTAATTGAGAAATTTCCGCAGCGTTTTTGGGATGTAGCAATTGCCGAACAGCACGCCACAAGCCAAGCAGCTGCTTTGGCAAAAGAAGGATTTAAGCCTTTTCTGGCGATTTATTCTACATTTTTACAGCGCGCGTATGACCAGATTATTCATGATGTTTGTATTTTGGATTTACCGGTGATTTTTTGTATTGACAGAGCTGGCATCGTAGGCGAAGACGGCGCTACACATCAAGGCGCTTTTGACATAAGCTATTTAAATGCTGTGCCGAATATGACAATGACGGCGCCTTTTAATGAGCAAAGCTTTAAGCAGATTTTAAACTGGGCGGCGAGTGGCGAAAATAAGCATCCTTTGGCGATTCGCTATCCTCGTGGAAAATTCACGCTTGATTTAGAAATGGATGGCCTAAAACTTGATTTTAAACCTTATAAAGCGCAGTTTTTGGCTAAAAATGAAAGCAAAAGAGTATTCATAGGCTACGGAAATGCGCTAGGAACTGCGTGGCAGACAGCAAAAATACTAGCGCAGAACTCAAAAAATTCAGTTTTAAACTTAAGTGAAACTTTTGAGCAAAATTTAGACGCAAATATCGTAAATTTGGGCTTTGTAAAGCCGCTTGATAAAGAGTTTTTACTTAGCCTTGCTAGGGATTTTAAAACTTGGTATATTTTTAGCCCTTCTGCTAAAAAAGGCGGCGTAGGCGAGATTTTGAGCGCTTTTTGTAATGAGTTTGATTTAAATGTAAAAATTATTAGCTTTGAGTATGAAGATCATTTTATCACTCACGGTGCGACGGACGAAGTAGAAAATTCACTTGATTTAACTGCTGCTAAAATCGCCCAAAAAATTCTACAATTTGAGCAAAAATAGATTGAATTTTTTAAAATTCCATAAAATTCAGGGTTGAATTTTATGGCTTAGCAACACTGTTGCAAGAGTGAATTTTATAAAATTCACTTTTTAATTTTTCGTTGCTCTATACAAAAAGCTAAATATTTCAGCAATCGCTCTATAAAGATTTGGCGGAATTTCTTGATTTATATCAATTTTACTTAAAATTTCTACTAAATCTTTGTCTTCTTTGATTGGAATATTGTTTTCTTTTGCCGCTGCGATGATGCTCTCAGCAATGGCTCCCTTGCCGCTAGCTAGCACTTTTGGAGCGTTATCTCGCTCTTTATTATAGCCAAGTGCGACTGCCTTTTTTATCGCTGCTTTTATGGATTTTTGGCTATTTTTATCTGGCATTTTACGCCTTTACATTGTAGCCAAGGTCGATGTTGTTTGGCTCTTGATATAAGCTTTTATGGCTTTTTGTGCTTAGAAAAAAGCTATTTACGATTAAGCCTTGTTCGTTTAAGGCTTTTTTAAGGCTTGTGGTTTCTTTTAGAATAATATTTTTAAAATTTTCGCTACCTGTTTGAATGCTAACATCTAAATATTTATTCTCGCTAATGCCCAAAACTACGCTAATATCGCCAAATTTTACGAAATTTAGCTCAATTCTAGCGTAGAATTTATCCTTATTTCCACGCTTAAAGCTCACATGCGAACTATCAAGCTCGTCCCAAGTATAAGGCAAATATGTCTGCAGCGAGTTTTGCGAAAAGCTTGCTAGCTGGTGGATTTCAATCTGCGTTAGCATGCGATTTACAGCTTGATTTATATTTTGCATTCCACTTTGATTTGCGCTACTTTCTTTTAGATTTAAAAGCACGGATTTTAGGTCATTTTGAAGATTTTTCATCGCTTCTGCGCTGTTATTGTCGCTGATTTGTCCGATTT
>CALEHZ010000051.1 GCA_937875715.1 uncultured Campylobacter sp.
GCTTTGTTGCGGATTTCTAGCATTAGTTTCATGCTATTTTCTGCCTTGCCAAGTGCTATTGCTGCTTGGTGAAGGTCAGTAATTTGTCCAGTGGCAAGGTCGGCTACTGCTTTATCTGCGGCAACTTGCGTTTTGTTTAGCTCGTCTAAACTTTTGCTTAAAACACTGCCAAAATCTTCTGAAGTTTTATTTGTGTTTTGAATTTTTGGTTCTTGGCTAACAGCGCCGATTGAGCCTACTTTACTCTCAAGTGAGCCGATTGAGCCAATTGTGCCAGTAATTTTTCCGATTTCACTCATTTATTTTATCCTCTTAACATTTCTATTGCGCTGTTTGCGATATTTTTAGCACTTTGAAAAGCAGCTACATTTGCCTGATATGCCCTAGTAGCTTCTATCATGTCAGCCATTTCAATCACTGGATTTATGTTTGGCATCATCACATAGCCACGCTCATCAGCATCTGGATGATGTGGGTCGTATTTTAAAATAAAATCGCTATCGTCACGCACGACTTTATCTACCACCACGCTCATCATCGCAGGATTTGGAAACTGCGGCGCTGCTGGGTCATCTAGCGGATTTTCATACTCTAAATAATCCACGCCATCGCCACGTCTAATGCTGCCCATTTCAAGCTCTTTTTGCATTTCATTTGCTACAATTTGCTTCGTGTTTATGATATTTTCGTTCATATTTTCTATGCCAGGCTTTGGCGCTAGTGCTGCGTTTAAATGCTTGCCAAAATCCACCGCTTTAAAAATCACTTCACGCCTACGATATGGCCCACCTTCTGCGGTGCGGACTGTGTTGGCATTAGCGATATTTGAGCTGATTAGATTCATGCGAAAGCGCTGTGCGCTTAGTCCATATCCGCTTATATCAAAATCACTTAAAAAAGCCATAATTATATCCTTTTTTACTTATTTTTAATCATTTTAGCTAGAAATTCTACCACTTGCATCAATCACGCTGGTAAAAATCATGCCAAGTTTTTTGCTAGCAGTATCTAGGGCTTGGATCATAAGTCCATTTTTACTAAGCTCACTTGTCTCTATGTCAAGATCTACGGTGTTTGCGTCATTTCTAGCCATATGTCCATCACGCAAAAAAATCGTAGGATTTAAAGCTTTTGGAAATAAATCAAGTGCTGCAAAATGCTTTTCATTTGTTTGAGCAAGTTCTAGTTTTAGCTCGCTGCTAGCGGCATTTTCTTTGTAAATTTCAGCCTTTCTTTGTGCTAAGGCTGTCTCAAAATCAACATCTCTAGCTCTATAAAAAGGCGTGTCAATATTTGCGATATTTCCGCTTATTAAATTTTGCCTTAAAACACGACCAGCAGTCGCTTGGACGACTAATTCTTTTGATTTATTTGGGCTAAATCCAGCAAACATTTTGTATTTTCCTTTTGAATTTTATGATTTTTTAAGCAAAAATCGTTCCAAAACTAGCCAAAAAATCTTAGTAAAATCATGTATAAAATCGTGCTAATCGCTATGCTTAAAAGTGCGTTTTTAAAAATAAGCTGTAAAAATATAGCTAAAAGTGCGCAAAGTACGGCAAAAACGAGCATTATACCACTTACACCAAGCGTGCTAATAGCATAGAGCAAAAGTATGGACATAATGATTACGCCGCTGTTTTTTTGTAAAAAAATTAGTTTTTCATTATGAACACTTTTTTTAAAGAATAAAAATGGCAAAAAACGAGTAAGAGCAGTTGCTGCAGATGCTGCTAAAATGTAATATAAAATCTCCATTTTAAAGCCTCTTTTTTAGTGCTAAAAGCGCTATTAAGGCTAGCATAATAGCACCAAAAATGTAATATTTACTTGGGAAAATAAAAAGCCCCAAAAATGCTGCGCAAAAGCCTAAAAATAAAAGTTTGTAATTTCGCTCTACCCTAAAAATCTCAAAACCAAGCACAGCAAAAAGTGCTACCAAGCTAAACTCCACGCCACTGTAATTAAAAGGAAGTTCGCTAGCCAAAATGGCACCAGCTAAAGTGGCAACAAACCAATAAAAATGGTTTAAAAAGGCGGTTAAAACGAAGGCTTCTTTGATATTTGGTTCATTTGCTCGTGCTTTTAAAAGCGCAAAAGTCTCATCAGTGAGCGCAAAAATAAAATAATATGGAAATTTCAAGACTTTTATCTCGTTTAAAAGGCTTAAAGTGTAGAAAAAATGCCTAAAATTTAGCAAAAATGAGATAAGAAAAACATCAAATAAACTTGCTTTTGTGATGATTAGCGCAGTTAGCAGCAGCTGTCCGCTGCCTGCGTAGACGATTAGCGATGCAAGTGCCACCCAAATAGGCTCTATGCCGCTTTTGGCAGCATAAATGCCAACAGCAAGGCCAAGTGCAATGTAGCCAAACATCACAGGAATCGTGCTTTTAAAGATTTCTATTTTGCTCATTTTTCTTTCTTATTTTTAAAAAATTCAGTCTTTGAATTTTATAAAATTTAGTTTTTGAATTTTATAAAGTTATGTAAATTTCAAAAAATTCAGTCTTTGAATTTTATAGAATTTTATGAAATTTTTTGAATTTTATAAAATTCACTCAGCCAAGCAGATCGCAAAGGGCTCTGGCGGATTTAGTTTTAAAATCGTCTCTTTTAAAAATGGATACTTTCGTGCGCCTTTGATGCGTAAAACGCCGTTTTCGTAGCTTGCCCCAAGCTCAGTATAAACGCCAAGATGCCTTGCAAGTCCTAGCAAAAAGCATAGCCATTTTAGCGTTTTAAAAGAGCTATCTTTACTTAAAATCACTGCTGCAAACTCGTCCAAAGCTTCTTTTTCAAAGTCTTTGCCATTTAGCTCACAAATGCTAGCAATGCTGCAGATCTGCTCGTGTGTGTAGCCGTAATTTAGCCCTGAACGCACGATATATGCGCTATTTTTAGCCTCGCTATAATAGCCAATTTTTCTGCCGACATTAAAGATTTTGCTGGCTACATTTAATAGTTCTAGCTCGTTTTTGCCAAGTTTGTGAAGCGGTGCTAAAACTTCAAATAAAATTCTAGCAAAGCGTGAAATAGAAGCGTTTTCAATCACACAAAACCTATCTTGTAAAGCCTTTAAGCTTGGATTAAAATTAGCAGGAAATTTAATACCAGGGCGCAAAATGCTATGTAAAAATAAGCCTTCTCTAATGCCAACACCACTTGTAATTACCGCTTTTGCGCCTGTTTTTTCAATTAAAGCGCTAAAAATGCTTGCTCCTGCGCCAATAGTATCAAAGCGATCTTTTTTAATGCCAAGTTCTTTTAGTCCGGCTGAATTTTCCACACAAAGCTTTTTTATAAAATTCATTTGCTAATTTTGTGATTTTTTTGTATTTTTTATGTATTTTTTTCTGCGTTAAATTTAAGCTTGTATTAAGCTTGGCATTTATCACTTGCATTTGCGGCACATCAAGATTAGTGCTTAAAAACTCGCACTTTTGACAATGAATTATAAGTTCGTTGATTTTATCAAGCTTTTTTATTAGTTTTGAGCTGATTTTATCATTAAACATAGCACCAAAAATAACTAAAATATTTCTAAACTCTAGCACATCATCTAAAGAAAGTTTAAGTATAAAATCAGCAATCACTGCTGCGCTGAATTTTTTAATGCTGATTTTACCGCTATCAAGCTGATAAAATCCGCCAGTGTCCTCAAGCACAAAGGCAAATTCTTTTAGCAAATTTTGAAAATCTAATAATTCTAAAATCATTTCATCATTTTGCTTTGCTAACTCTTTTGTAAACTCTTTAAAGCCCTTAAATGCGATATCGTGGCGTTTTACATAATCGCATAAAAAACTTTTTTTGCCAAGTTCTTTGCTTTTTTCTTTGATATTTTTAAAAGAATTTTCAAAAGTTTTTATGATTTTTTCATCAAAAACAGAGCCAAAATTTTCTAAAATTGCTAAATTAGCGGCTAAAATATCGCTAATTAAAAAAAGTGTTTTTGGATTTTTTTTCTCTAAAAATTGTAAAATCAAAAAATTACTTTCTTCTAAAAGCCCATATAGATGTATTCTTACAGCATCATAAGCAGAAATTTCTCCACAAGGATAAAGATAAAAAACTCTAAGAAGTTTTGCTTTTGCTAGAATTTTATTAAAATCAAAAGTGTAATTTGGCTTGCCAAATAAAGCAAGGCTAATAGGCTCATATCGCTCATCATTTGTAATATTTTCTAAGCAAAAATCAGCTAAAAATTCAGGCATTTTATATTCAAGTATTTGCCCAGCATCACTAAAACGCACCTCAAGCACACAAGTATCGCAAAAATCATAATCTTTGATTATGTATTCAACCCCGTTTAGCTTAAAGCTATATTTCGTGCTTATAAGTGCGTTGCTAACAGCATTTAAAGCAGTTGTTTGCAAAATTTTTTCATTATTTTTAAGAGCCACAAACTCGGTTATTTTTTCTCTAAAATAAGGCAAAGAATCTTGTTCTAAGCACGAAATAACCGAATTATCCCTAAGTAAAAAGCGCAAATTAGCTACTTGCATTTTTATGATCTCCAAAAATTTAAAGGCTAGATTTTAGCAAAAAGTAAATAAATTTTTACAATTATTTTTAAATTTTCTGCTTGTTTTATAAAATTCACTGCTTTTAAGTAAAATTTCAAAAAATTCAGCTATAATTTCGCCCTTATTTTTGTGCTAAAAAGCACGCGAAAGGATCAAAAATGCTAGAAGGCATCGTTAGAGAGAGTATTGATAGCAAGGCTACAAAAGCTTTGCGAAAAGATGGTTATCTAATAGCTAATATCTACGCAAAAGGTGTTGAGAACATCCACTGCGCATTTAAGCTAAATGATTTTATCAAAACGGTAAAAAGTAAAGATGGCCTAAAATTCCCAGTTAAAGTAGGTGGCAAGACTTATGAAGTAGTAGTTGCTGAGTATCAAAAACACCCAGTAACAAGCATTTTAAAACATGTGGATTTGCGTGTAGTTTTGCCTGATGTAGTTAGCAAATACTACATTCCAGTAGTTACAAAAGGCACTGCGATAGGTCTTAAAAATAAAGGTCTAATCGTAATTTCAAAGCGCCGCTTGCTAGTAAAATGTGCTGGTAAAGATCTGCCAAACAAATTTGAGATTGATGTAACACCGCTTGATGTAGATAATAGCGTTCTTGTGCGTGATATTCCACTTCCAGCTGGTGTAACTATGAGAGAGCCAGGATCTGTAGCGGTGCTTGGCTGCGTAAAAGCTAAATAGTAAAGCAATTCGTCTCGCAGTGCTATTGCGATGAAAACGCTTTTAAGCGGCGGCTTGGGATGGATTTCGTATCCTATCCCTGCGCCGCCGCCAAAGCGTTTTTTCACACTAGCACTACGATACTAGAATTGCTTTTTATTCACAAATTTCTTAAAATCCTAATTTCTCAAAGACTTCAAAATGATTTTATTTGTAGCACTTGGCAACATCGGCACAGAGTATGAAAACACACGCCACAATGCTGGTTTTATGCTAGCTGATTTGCTGCTTGAAACTGGTGGTTTCATAGCTCAAAGTGGGGCAAAATTCAAAGGCGAGCTTTATAAAAAAGGTGAAATTTTGGTTTTAAAGCCAAGCACTTATATGAATAAAAGCGGCGAGAGCGTGCTTGCTGTAAGCAATTTTTATCACCCTGAGCGTGTGATTGTAGCGCATGATGATATTGATTTAGCACTTGGCGCACTTCGCTTTAAGTGTGGAGGCAGCAGCGGCGGTCACAACGGCATCAAAAGCATTGATAGCGCAATCGGCGCTGATTATGAGCGCGTGCGAATAGGCGTGGGCAAAAGCCCTTTTAAAGATACAATAAACTGGGTTTTGGGCAAGTTTAGCGATGAAGAAATGAACGCTTTAAGCCCTGTCTTAGAACAAGCAAAAACTGCACTCTTATCGGCTTTTGCTGGTATGGATATCAAAGAACTAAACTCAAAATACAGTCTAAAAGCTCCAAAAAAAGAAAATTTAATGATATAGCCTAAATCAGCTCTACAAACCAACCACCCCAAAAAAGAAAGTATGCAATCTTTTTAAGATTAAATTCTAGAATTTAGCTTTTTGTTTTCGCTTACCTTGGTGGGTATAGAGCCCACCGCAAGCGATGTTTAAAAGAGTGCGAGGCACCCCTGTAACCCCTTGTCTTTAAGAGGCTCGTACCCCTTAAAATTACCCTTTTGCTTTTTTTAAATTCTAGAATTCATTTAAATTCTAGAATTTGCCCCACGCTGTCATTGCCCGGCTTGACCGGGCAATCTCTAGAATTCTAGAATTTAAAAAAGCTAAATTTTAGAATTTAAACTAAAATTTAAAAGTGTAAATTCTAGAATTTAATTTTTCTAGTTTTTTAAATTCTAGAATTTCTTACTGAGATTGCTCCCTTGGCTTTGCTCCCTCGCAATGACGAAAAACACAGTCAAATTGTAACACCCAGCGGACCTGAAAGCAA
>CALEHZ010000052.1 GCA_937875715.1 uncultured Campylobacter sp.
ATTTTATAAAATTCACCTAGCGCGACGCAGTAAAAAATTCAAGCTTTAAATTTCTACAAATTTTTTACTAATAATTTACTGAATTTTTTGAATTAGCTCACAAATGCTGTTAAAATTCTCATAATTAGCAAATAAATAAGGGCGAATTTTGCTTGGAATTTTTAGCTTTCTACATTTTTCTTTAAAATCTTTTGGCAAAACGCAACTACAAAAAGGTGCGATAAAAACGAAGCTGTCGCTAACTCCAAAGGCAATTTTATGCGAAATAACGATATCTTTGCGCTCACTTAGCGCTGTGTTTATAAGCTCTCTTTGTTTGGCGCTAAGCACCACGCCAAGCATTTTACAAGCTTTATCAACGGCATTTATAACTAGGCTTGAATTTTTAAAAATAAAAATATTATTGTTTGAATACAAAAAATTCTCGCAAAGCAAGATTTTATCAGCCTTTAAGGCCTTAAATGAGCGCGCTAAGCCAAGCTTGGCAAATTTTACAAATTCAGAGCTAAAATGCCTTCTAATATAATTTCTTTCAAACTTTTCATCATAGTTGCTTAAATCATCAAAATATTTGATTTTATTCGTTTTTAAATACTCTAAAATCTCATCTTTTGACGTGTATAAAAGCGGACGAAATATACGAATATTCCCCAAATATTCATCAAATCCAAGCAAATTAGCAAGTCCAGCTCCACGCTTTAAGCGCATTAGCATCCACTCAAAAGCGTCATTTAGCTGATGAGCAAAAATAAGTGCATTGTATCCGTGCTTAGAGCAGATTTTTTTAAAAAATTCAAGTCTAAAAGTTCTTGCCCTGCTTTCAAAATTTGAGCTAAAAATCGGCGCAGCGCTGCTAAAAAAATGCTTATTATATTTTTGGCACAAGGCTTTTGCGTTTTGTTCTTCTTCATCGCTACTTGGGCGGATTTTATAATTTACTAAAGCGCAGTCAAAATCAACGCCTTGCTCTACCAAAAGATGAAATAGCGCCGTGCTGTCGCTGCCATGCGAGAAGGCAAGCAAGGCTTTGTGCTGTTTTAACTCATCTAAATCGCAAAGTTTCATATATACACCTTTGCCAACGCCCCAAATTTACGCTCATAGCGAGCCAGCTGCGAGCTAAGTCCGCTAAGTCCGCCTTGATGAATATATAAAATAGGCTTTTTAAAAAATTTTAAATTTGCTAAAAGTGTAAGCCAGCCCAAAGGGTCGTAAATCAGCTCAAAGCGTATTTTTGTGGTAATTTCAAGCTCCCGCCAAATCTCAAAAAATTCTCTTTTTAAATCTCCAAAATAGCACTTTAGCGCTGGGCTTAGAATTTTTACCTTTGAGGCAGCATCAAGAGCAAAAATCTGCTTTTGTAAATACTCTGCGCTGCCTACGCAAGGCGTGGTAAAAACATCACAACAGCTTAAATTTTTAGCCAAAAAACAAGCCGAAGCACCAGTTCCACTTGGCAAAAAAATATCAAAAACTATATTATTTTTTTTCATAAAATTCAAAATTAAATCAGCCTGAGTTTTAAAGCCAATTTGCGCTTCATTACAAGCCACGCCTTGCGGAATGAAAAGTGAATTTTGTGGGATTTTATCTATGATTTTCATGCCGTTTTTAAGGGCGATTTCGTAGTTTCCACAAGGATTATTTCTTAAAAAATCGCTAATGTGAGTGGGAATATAAAAAAACTCAAGCCCTTTGAGCTTGGCAAAAACGCTAAGAGCACTCATAGCGTTGCTTTGAGACGAACCAGTGCTTGTAATGCTTTTAAAAGTGCTTAAATCAGCTTTTAGAAAATATTCTAATTTTCTTGCTTTATTGCCATTAAACTCACCGCCGATCAAATCATCTCTAAGGACGAAAAAATCATTATTTCTAAAACGAATTTTTTCAAAAAATTCGTCCATTTTCTACTCTTTTTTCTCGCTAAATCCAAGCACGACTCGTCTGCTTGCGTTTATGTCTTCAACTCCATCAACCAAAACAGGCTCTAACTGCGCTTTAGCCATGACTAAAAGATATTTTTGTAAAGTTTTGTTTGAATAAAATGAGCTAATAAACTCGATTAAATTTGCAGCTCTTTTGTGTGCTAATTTGGTATGAGTTACATACTCTCCACTTGTGTCTGTATGGATCTCAATGACTAGTTTATCGATGTTTGGCAAAATCTCAGCAGACAAAAAATAATCAAAATAAGTGCTTAGAATTTTTTGTAATTTTGGCTTTTTTTCTTTTATAAAATTCACTGAACCAGGCTCAAAAAATTCAGTAGAATCAAGGGTGATAAAGCCGTTTTTCACATCCAAATTTGCCTCGTCTTTTAAACGAATTTTAAAATTTGCCACAGCTTTTAGACTAAGTGCACTTTGGATGTCTTTTTTGCTATCTTTTGCGCTTGCGTTAAAATCATTTTCTAGGGCTAAATACTGTTCTTCTTTTTCTTTTAAAAGAGCTTTTAAGTGCGAAATTTCTTTATCTTTATTTTCAATTTTGGAATTTAATTCAAGGCTGATTTGCTCATTTTTAGCATCGATTTTACTTGGATCACTAAAAAGCCAAATTTTTGCAAAAATTGCAGAAAAAATCAGCAAAAATACAAAAAAAAGCCCAAGAATTAAGGCTACATAACTAAGCCAAAAAGTGTTATTATTGCTTAATTTCATCGTCTTTTTCTGCTGAATTTTCTAAAATCTGAGCTGAATTTTCTACATTTTGAGTGTAATCTTCTACTTTGCCCACAGCCTCAAAATTAACATTTTGTAAATTCAGTAAAGCATCTTTGGCTTCATTATCAATTGATTTTATATCTTCTTTTAATTTATCCAAAGCGTTTAGACTCTCATCTGTGCTGATATTTTCATCATCAAAGACTTTTCTAAAAGCTTGCATGCCCTCAAACATAGCATCTCTAAAGCCGCTGATGCTCTCGTTTTGTCTATTTATAAGCTCAATATTAAAGCTTTTTAAATTATTCTCAAATTTATCGATTCCACCAGAGAAGCTATTTACAGTTTTTTCTAGCTGAACCAAGCGCTCATCGCTGATTGTATGAAGTCTAGCGTAATTTTCAGCAAAGGTAATTTGTAGCTCTTTTAAGTTTTGATTAAACGAATATAAAGCGTTTAAAATCTCAGTATGTACACGCACGATGTCTTTTTGCTCTTTTTGGGTTTTTTGCAAGGTTGCCATCGTCTGTTTGATGTGCTCTGAGCTAATTTTTACGGTTTGTTCTTCGGTTTTTAGCATGTTTGTGAAGTTTTCGAATTTTCTATCAATCACTTTATCAAGCTCTACAAAGAACTCTTGATTGCTCACATAGCCAAAAATTGAACTAATTTTTGAAAAACTTGCTATGCTTTCTTGCATATATCTTTGCTCGATTTCTTCTTTGGTCCAAAAAAAGCCCAAAGTTGCTAGCTTTTGACGCTTTATAAGCCTTTGAAATCTGCTTATACCAAAACGCTCAAAAAACATCCACCATAATGCTAGCAAAATACCATAAATAGATATATAAAAGCTAGTTGCAAGTGCCGCTAAAAGCTCACTGATTTTTAGCTCAAAATCAGCCGCTTTAGCATCAGCAAAATTTGGCAAATTAGTAGCCAAACAAATAAAAGTTCCCAAAATACCCATAATCGCAAACAAGCTAGCAGCGACATTTGCATAATTATCATTGCGAGAAAATTTTGAGTATTCTTTGACAAACTCATCAAAGCTGCCGTTTGATTTTTTCTCTTTGCCGATTGTAAGCAGGCTTTTTAGAATATATTCTTTTAAATCTTTTTTAAACTCGTTTTTTTGACGCTCAAAAATAAAGCAGCCAAACTCAGCGCTGTGCCTAGCAAACAAAAGTGCTGCAAACAAAATCACACCCATCAAAACAAGGGCGATTAAGCTGATTTTAAGCCCAAAATCATGAAAATAGGCAAAAACAAAAAAAGCATAAACAAGCAGGGGCAAAAGCACGATTTTAGCATAAACTAGCCATTTTTGGCGCTTGCTTTCTTCTGGCAAATTTATATCAAATTCATTTTTATTCAAAACAATAACCTTAAGAAAAAATTGTGATATAATTTATGAATTTTCTAAAAAAGCAAAAAATTCATAAATTATATCAAAGCTTTGAATTTTATAAAATTCAAAAAATTCAGGCTTTTTATAAAATTCAATTTTGAATTTTATAAAATTCAAATCTTAAATTTAGGCTGAATTTTATAAAATTTAATTTTTCAAAAAATCCAACCTAAATTTTATTTGAATTTTTTGTTTCATTACACTGAGCGAATTTTATAAAATTCACCCAGTCAAATGTAGCAAAAAATTCAAAGCTTAATTTCGCCCAATGCAATTAAGGTTTTCAAAAGCGATTTCTAGCCTTTTGATTATAG
>CALEHZ010000053.1 GCA_937875715.1 uncultured Campylobacter sp.
ATTCTGGGCTTCATTTGCTAGTGCCAGCACAAAATGACGGCGAGATTTTGCTGTGAATTTTATAAAAAAACTTTGAAATTTTTACTTCATCCCGCTAATTGAATTTTTTGAATTTTATAAAATTCACAATTTGAAATTTTTAGAAAATTCAAATATAGGGTGTAAAATGGCTGCGCAAATTGATGTAAGCAAACTAAAATTTAATGAAAATCCCAGGCGATGGCTTGGTCATTTGTACTTATGTCAGCAGTGGTAAGCCTATCATAAAACTTTGTTATAATAAAAATATGAAAAATTTTAGCACAAGCACTTCTTTTTATTCCATTATATCGATGTTTTGGCCGCAAATCATCACTTTGTATTTATATTCGCTGATAAATATAGCTCCAATCTGGGTCTCAGGGCAGATAAACGCAGACTCACAAGCATCTATTGGTGTGATTTTACAATGTATTTTGTTTTTTAATGTCATCACAAATGCAATCAGTTCCGGCGCAAGCGTGGTTATCACGCAGTCAATCGGCGCTAAAAAATTACTTAGAATGCGATATACATTTAATTTTGTGCTTGTTTTAAACTTTTTTTGTGGGCTTATTATAGGCTGGTTGATTTACATTTTTAAAGACTTCATTTTTGCTTGTTTAAATCTTAGAGATGAAGTGCTATTTTTGGTTGATAGTTCTTGGATTTATGTCGCTTTTTGTGTCCCGTTTATGTATGTTCTTTTTTATGCTTGTGCTATTTTTCGTGCGTTTAGACAGATGATATATGCGCTTTATATGGTGATTATAGCAAGCTTCTTGCAAATATTATTTTTATATCTTTTTTCTTTTGTAGAAACTGAGCCATTTAAAGCTCATCAAGGCGTAACCTTAGCATATTTATTTGCTGAGATTGTAGCAGCTTTAATGGCTACTGTATTTGTATTTTTTATAAATAAATTTAAGTTTAAAATGCCAAAATTTAGGTGGATTTATTATATTTTTAGATATATGATTAAGACTATTTTAAGCGTAGGTGCTACAAGTTTTATTATTCAAGGGTCGTTTTTAGCTGTATTTGCCGTGCTGGCAGCTATTCCTATAGACCAAGCTGACGCCATTGCAGGATATAGCACAGGCAGACGAA
>CALEHZ010000054.1 GCA_937875715.1 uncultured Campylobacter sp.
GTCAATAAATTCAGAAAATTCAGAGATTCTTCGCTACGCTCGCAATGACTGAAAATTCAGCCACACACGAAGTGGGCGAATTTTAGAAAAGGCGTAGTTTTGCTCTTTTTAGCTAGGTGCTTTGCGCAGATAGAATGCCTAATTCATCAAGCAAAGCACCTAGCTAAAAAGGGCTAAAATCCGTTCGTTAATAACAATTCGCTACCAGCTAAAACTTAATGGGCTCATAACTAACGCTAATTATCTCAATCTCGCTTTTGCCCTTTGGCAGACTAAGCTCGATTTGATCGCCTTCTTTTTTGCCTAAAAGCTGCTTTGCTAGAGGCGTCTCAATGCTGATTAAACCACGCTCTAAATTACTTTCCACGCTGCCAACTATTGTGTAGCTTTTCTCCTCGCCGCTGTCCATGTCCTCAAAAACGACCTTTGAGCCAAATTTCACGCTATCGTGCGAATAAGTGCTAGGGTCAATAACTTTAGCATTTGAGATGATTTGCCCAAGTTCATTTATGCGGTTATCTATAAATCTTTGGCGCTCCCTTGCTGCTTGATACTCAGCATTTTCCTTTAAATCGCCGTGAGAGCGTGCAATATCAAGCTCTTTTAGGCACTCAGGGCGCTCTTTTAATTTTAAATTTTTTAATTCATCATTTAGCTTAGAATATCCATACATCGTCATTTGTTCACTCATTTTATCTCCTTAAATCTGCTCTTTATATTTACAAGCCAAGCACTCGTGGAAATTGCCCTTTTTTAGCTCTTTTAGCACCATAGGCTGGGCGCACTGCGGACATGCTACGCCAGCTGGCTTGTAATTGCTGGTGTAATCGCACTTTGGATAGCGTGAGCAGCCGTAGAATTTTCCACGTTTGCTTATTCTTTCTACAATTTCTCCATTTTCTTTTGCGCCGCATTTTGGACAGGCTATTCCAGTGCTAGTGGCTGCTTTTTTAGGCGTAGCTCCGCTGCCACTTTTGCTTTGGGCACCTTCTATGTTGCGTGAGTATTTACACTTTGGAAAGCCAGAACAAGCGATAAACTCGCCAAAACGCCCAGAGCGTTTAAGCAAGTCTTTGCCACACTGCGGGCATTTCTCGCCAATTAGTTCTTTTACTTTTTGGCTCTCAATCGCACTTTTGCCGCTGGTGATTTTTTCTATAAAAGGCTCATAAAATTCACTTAGAATTTTCTGCCAGTCAGCGCCTTTTTCAGCGATATCATCAAGCTTTTCTTCAAGGTGGCTTGTAAATTCGCTATCAACAATATCAGTAAAATTACTCTCTAACATCGCAGTTATTTTAAAAGCGATTTCATTTGGCACTAATTGCTTATTTTGGCTTGCTACATAATCACGGCTTGTTAAAAGCGTGATTGTAGGCGCATAGGTGCTAGGGCGGCCGATTCCAAGGCTTTCAAGTCTCTTTACAAGCCCTGCTTCGCTATACCTTGCTGGTGGTTCTGTGAAGTTTTCTTTTTTATCTAGTTTTTGTAAAGTTAATTCATCGCCCACGCTCATTTTTGGCAGGATTTTGTCCTTTTCGCTGCCTTGCCAAAGCCTAGAAAATCCATCAAAAATAGTAATTCTACCGCTGATTTTTAGCTCACTTTTATTTGCCCTTACGCTAACGCTTTGATTTTGCGTGATGCTTTGGGACATTTGACTTGAGAGAAAGCGATTATAAATTAGCGTATATAGCTTTAATTCATCTTTTTCAAGGTATTTTGCAGCAATTTCAGGGCTAAACTCCACATTTGTAGGGCGGATCGCCTCGTGGGCTTCTTGTGCGCCTTTTGCCTTGCTAGCGTAGATATTTGGCTTGCTTGGTACGTATTCTTTGCCAAAGTTTTTTTCAATGAATTTTAAGGCGGCATTTTGTGCCTCTTTTGCTATATTTAAACTATCTGTTCTCATATAAGTAATCGCACCCATTACGCCAGAAGGCGTATTTACACCCTCGTAGAGCTTTTGAGCTAATGCCATTGTGCGTTTTGGACTAAAGCCAAGGCGATTGCTAGCACTTTGCTGTAAGGTGCTAGTCATAAAAGGCGGATTTGCGCTAGTTTTTCTCTCTTTGCTCTCAATGCCCGTTATACTAGCATTTGCTGCTTTTAAATCAGCTAAAATCTCATCAGCAAACTCATCTGTATTTATGCTAAGTTTTTCAAGCTTTTTGCCTTTAAATGCGATTAGTTCAGCATCTAAATCCTTTTTATAAACGCAGTTAATGTTAAAATATCTCTCTGGCTTAAAGGCTTGAATTTCCCTTTCTCTATCCACAATGATTTTCAAAGCAGCACTTTGAACACGCCCAGCACTTAGTCCGCTTTGAATTTTCTGACTTAGAAGTGGGCTTAGTTTGTAGCCTACTATTCTATCTAAAAGGCGGCGTGCTTGTTGTGCATTTACGCTTGCCATATCTAGCGTTCGTGGGCTTTTTAAAGCAGCTTCTATAGCAGTTTTAGTAATTTCATGAAAAACAATGCGAGGCAGCTTTAATGGATCCTTGCCAATCGCTGCTGCTATATGAAAAGCAATCGCCTCTCCCTCTCTATCCTCATCGGTTGCTAGGTAAATCTCATCGGCACTTTTTGCCTTTTCTTTGATCTCTTTTACCACCGCACTGTGATCGGCTGAAACTCGGTATTCTGGCTTAAACTCTCCATCTTCTATTTTTATTCCAAAGCTTGATTTTGGCAAATCTCTTATATGCCCACGACTTGCGATTACATCATATCCACGACCCAGAAAATTCTTTATAGTTTTAGCCTTAGCAGGAGACTCTACTATTATTAACTTACTCATTTTTTACCCTAAAGATTTTTTTGCGTGAAATTGTAGCAAAAAATTTTAATCTTTTTAGAAAATTCAAAAAAATTCAGCATTATTTTTGGCTATAATTACACTAAAATTAAGGGCAAAATAATGAAATTTAATGAAATTCCAACCCCAGCTTATGTTTGTGATGAAGCACTTTTAAGGCAAAATTTAGAACTTTTAAAAAGCATAGAAAATCAAAGTGGAGCTAAGGTTTTATGTGCTTTAAAAGGCTTTGCTTTTAGCCCTGCGATGCCTTTAACTGCTGATATTTTAAGCGGTGCGACTTGCTCAGGACTTCACGAGGCAAAATACGCAAAAGAGTGCGGATTTAAGCAAATTTCTACCTTTAATCCTGCTTTTAAAGACTGCGATATTGATGAAATAATCGCTCTTAGCGACGATGTGATTTTTAACTCTTTAAATCAATTAAAGCGCTTTGCCCCAAAGGTAAAAAAGGCTAAAAAAAGCGTAGGTCTTCGCGTAAATCCAAATGTGAGTTTTAGCCCCACTGATGCTTATAATCCTTGTTCGCCAGGCTCTCGCCTTGGAGTTTTGGCAAGCGATTTAAAATCTGCTAGTAGCGAGCTTTTGGCTCAAATTGATGGCATTCATTTTCACGCACTTTGCGAACAAGGCGCAGAAGAATTAGCTAGTGTTTTAAAAGTATTTGAGCGTGATTTTGGCGATATAATAGCAAAAATTCAGCCAAAATGGATAAATCTAGGCGGTGGTCATCATATCACAAAAAAGGGCTATGATACCCATCTTTTAATTGATTTGCTAAAAAATCTAGCCAGAAAATTCAAAGCTAGGATCATCATTGAACCTGGCGAAGCTGTAGGCTGGCAGGCTGGATATTTGGTCGCTAGCGTGCTTGATATCGTAGAAAATGGCGCAAAAACAGCGATAATTGACGCCTCAGCTGAGTGCCACATGCCAGATACTGAGCTTATGCCTTATCGTCCGGCTTTGCGTGGCGAGATTTTAGAGCAAGATGAACGCAAAAACGCCTTTAAATACCGCTTTGGTGGGGCTACATGCCTAGCTGGCGATGTCGTGGGGCTAAGAGCCGGCGAGCCTGATTATTACTTGCCAAATGAGCTAAAAATCGGCGATAGAGTGATTTTTGAAGATCAAATTCACTACACAAATGTCAAAAACACGACATTTAATGGCACGCCGCTGCCTTGCTTTGTAATGCAAAGTGGCGATGATTTCGTGCTTTGCAAAGAGTTTGATTATAATGATTTTAAACGCAGAAGCTAATTTTAATACAAGGAGAAAACATGGATTTTAAAAAAGCTTTACTTTTTCGTCACGCTTGTAAGGTGTTTGATGAAAGCAAAAGTATCAGCGATGCTGATTTTAAGGACATTTTAGAGGCTGGCCGCTTAGCGCCAAGTAGCTTTGGGCTAGAACACTGGGAATTTGAGGTCATAAGAGATGTCAATTTAAAACAAAAGATTAGAACGGCGTGCTGGGATCAAGTGCAAATCACAAGTGCTAGCGAACTAATAGTAATTTATGCCAAAATTGCTGATTTAAAGCCAGAAAGTGCCTATATAAAAGAGCAGTTTTCTCGCAAAACTCATCACGACGAAAATGCGGTGGCTGCGTATATAGAGCGCTTTAAAAGCTTTTTTTCTCGCTTTGGAGACGATAAAGAAATCTATGGCTGGAGCAAAGCACAATGCTTTTTGGCTTGCCAAAATATGATGATGCAAGCAGCACTTTTGGGCATTGATAGCTGTGCTATTGAGGGCTTTGAAGAGGCTGCTTTAAATGAAGTTTTGGGCGTTGATGCTAGTAAAAAGCGTGTGGCGATGCTGCTGCCGCTTGGATACCGTATAAAACCTGCGCAAGAACAAATCCGCAGAAGTTTAGGTGAGGTTGTTTCGTATAGATAAGCTTTTAGCTTGAATTTTATGAATTTTATAAAATTCAAAAAATTCAAGCATGAATTT
>CALEHZ010000055.1 GCA_937875715.1 uncultured Campylobacter sp.
TTTTCATATAAAACCCTAAAGAATAAAATTTATTAAAGAATTATAATTTTAAAAAAAGCGATTTTTAGAGTGTGGCTAGTGTGCTTTGGGCGTGGCGAAGATAGAATATATAATTCATCAAGCCACGCCCAAAGTGCACTAGCACCGCAATAACAAATCGCTTTCCCTAATTATCCTAAAAATGGATTTGCGTAAAGTGCTATAAGCGCAATAACAAGTGTATAAATAACTTGTGCCTCAATCATCGCAAGAGCAATGAACATTGTAGTAAGAAGCTTGCTGCCAAGTCCTGGATTTCTAGCAGTACCTAAAATAGTAGCTGCTGCTGTGTGTCCCATACCAACAGCACCACCAAGTGCTGCGATACCTAGACCTACGCCTGCTGCAAGCACTGAAAATGCTTGAATTGTAGCTGTGCTAGCATCAGCACCAAAAGCAAAACTAGCAAAAGCTAGCGTTAGAAGAACGATTTTCTTCATAAGAAGTCCTTTATAATGATATTTGCGCTTAGTTCGGATAAATTCCCTACTTAGAAACGCAGGCGTAATTGTAGCCAAAATTCTTTTTAAATTTTGCTAAATTTAAAAAGAATTTTATAAAAATTTTGAATTTTTCAAAAAATTCAAAACAAAAAATTCAGCCTGAATTTTATAAAAAACCTAAATAAAGCCCATAAAATCAGCATTTTTAGAAAATTTAACAATTTTGTAAGTATTCATACACAAATATTTTTTAAATAAAAAGAAATTTTTTTTAAATAAAAAACAAAGATTTACTAAATTTTTGGCTATAATTCGCTTTGTATTTCTATTTTAAAGGAGTGAGCATGCAAGAAGCACATGTTTCTTGGCTTAGTTTTGGGGTTTGTTTGATCCCAATAATCGTGTTTTTCGCATCGTTGGTGTGGTTTAAATTGCAAGGCTGGCTAGCAGCTGCAATCACTGTATTTACAGCTACAGTTATTGCGATTTGGTATAATGACATCACGCTAGCGCGTAGTTTTGCCCTCTTTTTAGAAGGCTTTTTAAAAGGTATGTGGCCAATCGCATGGATTATTATCGCAGCGATTTTCTTATACAAAATGAGTGAGAAAAGCGGTTATTTTGCGATTTTAAAACACAGCGTTATGAGCATTACGCCGGATCATCGTATTCAAGTAATTATGATCGCTTTTTGTTTTGGCTCATTCTTAGAAGGTGCTATTGGCTTTGGTGGTCCAGTTGCCATTACAGCAGCACTTTTGGTTGGTCTTGGTCTTCGCCCACTTTATGCTGCAGGTCTTTGTATGATCGCAAACACTGCGCCAGTTGTATGGGGTGCGGTTGGAATTCCAATTATTGCGATGGCTCAAAGCGTAGCTGAAATCTCAAACACAGATCAATATCTAATCTCAGCTATGATTGGTCGTATGATCGTGCCTATCACGCTATTTGTGCCATTTTTCATCGTATTTTTGATGGATGGAATTAAAGGCGTTAAAGAGACTTTCCCAGCAATTGCAGTGGCGACACTAAGCTTTGCAATTACTCAATTTACTAGCTCAAACTTCATTGGTGCTGAGCTTCCTGATATTCTTTCTGCTATTGTTTCGCTAGTTTGTACTACTTTATTCTTAAAAGTTTGGAAACCAGCAAATATATTTAGAGTTGATGGACTTGAGGCTGAAGAATCAGAACAAATTCCAGGCGGACAATTATTCCTTGCTTGGATGCCATTTTTAATGCTAGTTCTAACAGTTATTTTATGGCAAATTCCAGCATTTAAAGCTCTATTTGCAGCTGGTGGAATTTTACACTATACAAATGTAATATTCACAATCGCACCAGGCGGAAATGGTGAAATAGCTACAAAATGGACACTTGATTTAGTAAAATGCGCAGGAACTGCGATCTTACTAGCTGGAATCATTACTGCTATTGTAATGCTTTTAAAGAGGCTAATAGATATGAAAATCGTTTGGAGTGCTGCTGGTGAGACTTTAAATGATATGAAAATTCCAGTTCTTACAATCGGTCTTGTTGTTGCTTATGCAAGTATCGCAGGCGGCAGCGGTCAAGCTAAAATCCTAGGACAAGCACTAGCTCAAACTGGCGATGCTTTTGCCTTCTTTAGCCCGATTATCGGCTGGCTTGGCGTGTTCTTAACTGGTTCTGATACAAGCTCTAACCTACTATTTGGCGCACTTCAAGTTGAAGCTGCAAAAGTAATCATGGCAGCACCAGGTGCAGCTGTGACACAAGGTCTTGATACTTTATTCTTGGCTGCAAATAGCTATGGTGGCGTTGTTGGTAAGATGATTAGCCCACAAAGTATTGCTATTGCGTGTGCTGCGGTTGGACTTGTTGGTAAAGAGAGTGATTTATTTAGATACACAGTTAAATACTCAATTGTTTTTGTAATTTTCTGTGGTATTGTTACATGGATTTACGCTCACTGGCTAAATGGCTGGATACCTCTAGCTTCGTAGTTTAGAAGCAAAACTGGAATTCTAATATTAGAATTCCAGTTTTTATAAAATTCAAAAGATTTTAGCTTTGAAATTTTTTGAATTTTATAAATATTTCTAAAAGAAAGGAAACACATGAAAGTCTATTTGTATAGCACTTGTCTAGGACAAGCAAGCTTGGGCTTTGCAGTAGTTAGTGCTACAAAACTGCTACAAAAATGCGGTGCACAAGTCGTGTATAAAAAAGACCAAACTTGTTGCGGTCAGCCTAGCTTCAACACTGGGTATTTTAAAGAGACAAAAGAAATTGCTCTTTATAATATGAATCTTTTCGGCGATGGCGATGAGCCGATTTTGGTGGTTTCTGGGTCTTGTGCTGGTATGATGAATCACGATTATGTCGAGCTTTTCAAAGGCACTGAGCATGAAGCAAGAGCTAGAAAATTCGCCTCTCGTGTAAAAGATGCAGCGCAATTTTTAGACGAGCATTTAAGCTTTAGTGATGCTGGCGAGCCTATAAAAGTATCATGGCACACAAACTGCCACGCTTTAAGAGTAGCTGGAAGTATAGAAGCTAGCAAAAATCTGCTTAAAAAGCTTTCAAATGTTGAATTAGTAGAATTAGAACGCGAAGAAGAATGCTGTGGCTTTGGTGGAACTTTTAGCGTAAAAGAACCAGACATTTCAAACGCAATGGCAAAAGCTAAAATCGAAGATATCAAAAAAACAGGTGTAAAATACCTTATAAGTGGCGATGGCGGCTGTCTGCTTAGCATAAATGGTGTAATGAAGCGCAACAATGAAAATATAAAATGTGTGCACTTATACGACTTTTTGCTAGCTAGAATAAACGGCGAAAGCATAGAAAATAAGGGGGTAAGTGATGAGCGCTAATAATGAGTTGATTGTAAGAAAACTAAATGACGCTCAAATGCGAGCGAACCTTGATTCTGCGATGCATACGCTTCAAAGAAATCGCAAAAAGCTAATTGAGAGTAATTTTACTGATTGGCAGGGTTTAAGAGAACAAGGCAGAAATGCTAAGCAAAAAGCGCTAAACGCTCTTGATGAGCGTGTAAGTGAATTTGCTCAAAATGCAGAGAATAACGGCTTTATAATCCACTATGCAAGCAATGCAAATGAAGCTTGTAAGGTAGTTTTAGATCTGATGAATGAAAAAGGCATTGATACGATTTTAAAAGGCAAGTCAATGGCTAGCGAAGAAATCGGGCTTAATCACTACCTTAAAGATCATGGTTTAAAACCACTTGAGACAGATCTTGGCGAGGTTATTATTCAGCTAATTGACGAAGCGCCTGTGCATATCGTGGTGCCTGCAATTCATAAAAACCGCTATGAAGTAGGCGAGATTTTTAAT
>CALEHZ010000056.1 GCA_937875715.1 uncultured Campylobacter sp.
TCAAAAATCGCTTTAACCAAATCAAAAAGTGCCAAAGCCAAAGTAAGAATAATCGTGCTCTCAAATAGTCCAGAGATGTTAATAGCATTAAAATCACTAAAAATAATGCTATTAGCGCCAAAAATCAAAAGTACAGCCGAAATGCTAAAAAGCGCAAGGCAAATCAAGCCATAAAATCCCCTTGAAAAATTCTCAAAAAAGATCTCAACTTTACCTGGCGAAATAAGCTTTAAAACATCTTGTAATGAAATATCTATACAAATTACATATATTAGCTCGCCTTTTTCATTGTAAATTGGCTCACTAGCAGTTATACACAGCTCGCCTGTTAGGCTGCTTGGATATGGATCTGTTAAAACACAGCGCTTTTCACGCACGGCTCTATAAAAATATGCTTTATTAGAGCGGTTTTGAGCTTTGCCAGTGATTTTAGCGCTATCTAGGCTGATATTATCTTCGATTTGTTCGCCACTTTGGTCTAAAATGTAAAAAGCATCGAAATTTTCTACTTCATGCGCAATTTTATCAAGCCCATTTTTTATGGCTTCTAGGCTGATTTGTGGCAAGCGATTTGGGATATTTCTTTCAAACAAATACGCTAAATACGCTCTTGCGTTATATCTAATGCGTGAAAATCTTTTTATATCTTGAACTAACAATTTTTTTCCTTTGAATTTTATAAAATTCACTCTAACTTCAGAAAATTCAGCCTTTATTGTGAGAAAATTCAGGCACAATTTCTTTTAAAATTTCTGCTACATTTTCTGGCTTTTGTTCTAAAAGTTTGGCAATTTTTTCATTTAAAAGCGTGTGATCAAAAGGCTCAGAATGCGTCACAAAAATGCTTTCAAACTTCGTTTGCTTGTCATTTTCATCTACTAAAAGCTCTTCATAAAGCTTTTCACCTGGTCTAAGTCCTACATACTCGATTCCAAGCTCTTCTTTACCGCTTAAAAGTAGCATTTTTTTGGCTAAGTCTGCGATTTTTACAGGTTTGCCCATATCAAGCACAAATAGCTCTCCACCGTTTGCGATAGACGCAGCTTGCAGCACCAGCTGACAAGCCTCGCTTACAAGCATGAAATAGCGTGTAATATCAGGGTGGGTTACGCTTAAAGGCTGATTTGCAGCAATCTGCGCTTTAAATTTTGGAATAACAGAACCAGAACTTCCTAGCACATTGCCAAAGCGCACCGCTACGATATCAGTCCTTTCATCGCCACCATTTAGCGCATAGAGCTCACACACACGCTTGCTAGCGCCCATCACATTTGTAGGGCGAACGGCTTTATCAGTTGAGATTAGCACCATGCGAATTGCTGCGTATTTTTTGCTTAGATCCACGACATTTTTGGTGCCTAAAATATTGTTTCGCACGGCTTCTTTTGGATTAAACTCACAAAGTGGCACATGCTTATAAGCAGCCGCATGAAGCACGATTTGCGGGCGAAATTTAGCAAAAACTCGCTCTAAACTATCA
>CALEHZ010000057.1 GCA_937875715.1 uncultured Campylobacter sp.
GTTTTTTGTAGCATTTGTAAGCTTATTTATGATTTGCTTTAGCAAGTTTTTGCGCAGGACTTTGGCTGAATTTTATAAAATTTGCTTTGAATTTTATAAAATTTGCTTTGAATTTTATAAAATTTGCTTTGAATTTTATAAAATTCACTTTTAATTAAGTTTAATTTTTAAAAGAAATTAAGCCAAATTGTGCTAATCTTTTGGCTTTTAAAAAATTCACAAAATAGGCAAAAATACTGATGATTGCGGATAAAACACTTTTTTACATGACAGCATTGCTAATTGGCGTTGGCATTGCGTTTTCGCTTTCTTTGCCTGTTTTTACCGTGCTTTACCTTGATTTTAGCCAGTATCATTTTTTTATTAGACAAGGAATTGTTGGGCTTAGCGCTATTTTCATTATTTGGGGGCTTTCGCAGCTTGAGCCGGACAAAAAAATTTTTGGCAATGTAAAAACCTTTGAATTTTTGGGCTTTGCGCTGTTTTTTGGCTCTGCTTTTGTGATTATGATAATGCAGTTTTTGCCAAGCTCACTGGTGCCTTTAACAGGCGGTGCAAAGCGCTGGATCAGGCTTGGGCCTATTTCTCTTTCTCCGGTTGAATTTTTTAAAGTTGGCTTTGTGTTCTTTTTGGCCTGGAGTTTTACTCGCAAACTTGACCATCAAAAAAAGCGCTTAAAAGATGAGTTTAAGCTGCTTATGCCTTATTTTATCGTGCTTGGGATCGCTTCGTTTTTTATTTTAATTTTACAAAAAGACTTGGGGCAAATGGTTGTTTTGCTTATTACTTTGATGGTTTTAGCGACATTTGCTGGTATTTCAAAGAAATTTTTTGCCCTTGTTAGCGTGATGGGAGCTTTTGCGCTAGCAGCAGCGATTATTACGCAGCCGCACAGAATTAGGCGTTTTGAGGGCTGGTGGGTTACTATTCAAGATATGATTTTGCCTTTTTTACCAAAAAGCGTGGCGGATTTTTTGTATGTAACAGATGCTGAAGAACCCTATCAGATCACGCATTCGCTAAATGCGATGTATCATGGCGGATTTTTTGGCTCTGGGCTTGGCGGTGGAACTTTTAAGCTTGGATTTTTAAGCGAGGTTCACACCGACTTTGTTTTGGCTGGAATGGCTGAAGAGATCGGCTTTTTGGGGCTTATTTTCATTTGTATTTGTATGATAGTTTTGATTTTTAGGATTTTAAAAATCAGCGCAAGATCAAGCGATAATGTATATCATCTTTTTTCGCTTGGAATTGGCTTAATTATCGCAGTAGCCTTTATTATGAATGCTTTTGGTATCAGCTCAATCATACCTATAAAAGGTATTGCGGTGCCTTTTTTAAGCTATGGTGGAAGCTCGGTTTTAGCGCTGTCCTTTGCTATCGGCATGGTTTTGATGGTGAGTAAAAAGGTGGATTTAACGTGATTTGTATTTGTGGTGGCGGCACTGGTGGGCATTTGGCGATTGCTAAAGCCTTAGGACTTGAGCTAAAAAAGCGTGAAATAAAGAGCATTTTCATAGGCTCTACGCACGGACAAGATAAAATGTGGTTTGAAAATAGCGATATTTTCAAACATCCGTATTTTTTGCCAAGCAGCGGCGTGGTAAATAAAAGAGGTTTTAAAAAACTCTTTTCATTATTAAATATATTAAAGCTTAGTTTTGCGTGTAAAAAAATCTTTAAAGAGCATGAAATTCACGCTGTAATCAGCGTAGGTGGCTATAGCGCAGCAGCGCCAAGCATAGCTAGTGTGATTTTTGGTTTGCCACTTTTTATTCACGAACAAAATGCTAAAATCGGTCGCCTAAACGCTATTTTAAAGCCTTTTGCGACTGAATTTTTTAGCTCGTATCACAAGGATAAAAATGATGCTTTGTGGGACTATCCTGTGGGGGCTGAATTTTTTAATCAAAGCAGAATACGCTCAAAGCTTAATTGTGTGCTATTTTTAGGCGGTTCGCAAGGTGCTAGTTTTATAAATAATCTTGCTTTAAATCTTGCTCCAATTTTAAATAAAAAAGGTATTCGCATCATTCATCAATGTGGTAAAAATGAGCTTGAAATGGTGCGCTTAAAATACGAACAAATGGGTGTTGAGGCTGAATTTTTTGATTTTAGCAAAGAAATCGCAAAATATATGAATAAGGCTGATTTGTGTATCAGCAGAGCAGGGGCTTCAAGCCTATGGGAGCTAGCTGCAAATGCGCTGCCGACTATATTTATCCCTTATCCACATGCTGCAAGTGACCATCAATACTACAATGCAAAGTTTTTAGCCGATAATAATCTAGCAAAAATCCTGCGCCAAGATGAAGCAGATGAAAAAAGCATACTTCAAATTATAGAAAATATTGATTTAGAAATGATTTCAAGTGGATTAAAATCTACTATAAAACAAGATGCAAGTGCTAAAATTATCGATAAAATCATAAAAATTTGCCCCAAATAGCCAAAAATTCGTAAATTTTTTTAAAAAAATACGAAAATTTCTTGCTTTTCTCTTGCTTTTTTTGAAAAAATGGTGTAAAATGCGACTTACATTTCAAAATGAAAGGATCCATCATGACAAAAGCAGAATTTGTCAGCCTTGTTGCTTCTAAAGCAGAGCTAACTAAAAAAGACAGCGAGAAAGCACTAGATGCTATCATCGCTAGCATAGAGGAAACTCTAAAAAAAGGCGAGAGCGTGACTTTCGTTGGTTTTGGTACTTTTAGCGTAACTCAAAGAGCAGCTCGCACTGCAAAAGTTCCTAAAACTGGCAAAGAGATCAAAGTTCCAGCAAAAAAAGCTGTAAAAAAAGCACCTGCTAAGAAAGCTGCAAAGAAATAA
>CALEHZ010000058.1 GCA_937875715.1 uncultured Campylobacter sp.
TCTGAATTTTTTAGAAAATTTAGAAAATTCGCGGTAGCGGCTGTTAAGAAAAGGTCCAGCCAATTCATTAGCAAAGGAGAAAAAGTGTCAATAATAGAAGGTGCGATAAAATTCATGCATCAAGGCTTTGATGAGCATAAAGAGCTTTTTAGCTCGCTAAAACACGCACAAGACCCACATACATTATTTATTGGCTGTTCTGATTCGCGTGTGGTGCCAAGTCTCATTACTCAAACCTTGCCAGGTGAGCTTTTTGTAGTGCGAAATGTAGCAAACATCGTGCCACGATACCGCTTAAATGAAGAGTTTTTGGCTACAACCTCAGCAATTAGCTACGCACTTTTTGCCCTAAATGTAAAAAACATCGTCATCTGCGGACATAGCAACTGCGGTGGCTGCGAGGCGATTTGGAGTCCAGAAAAACTAGGCAAAATGCCAAGCGTAAAAAACTGGCTAAAGCAGCTTGATAATGTAAAAAAGCTAGTTTCTAATGAGATGGAAAATTCGCATCTGCCAAGCGAAGAACGTGCGTGGCTGACTGAGCGCATGTGTATTTTACAAAGCATGGACAATATCCGCACCTTTCCAGATGTAGAAAAACTTGAGAAAGATGGCAAGCTAAGAATCTACGGCTGGCATTATATAATCGAAACTGGCGAGGTTTTTAGCTACAAAGATGGCGAGTTTAAACTACTAAATAAAGGGGAATAAATGAAAGATTTTGAGGATTTTGATAATTTTGAAAATGAAGATGATGAGCTTGATGGTGAATTTTCTGGCTTTTCAAAAGAAAAATACGAAGATGATGAAGATGATTTAGATGAGCAGTTTTTTAGCGAGCATGGCAAAGGCAGACGCATTGATTATGACGATGATGATTATGATTTCAGCGATGATAGCGATGATGAATACGACGAAGAATAAAGCAAAATGGATATTTTAAAAAGCGCAAAAGAAATAATTAGACTTGAAGCAGACGAGCTAAACCGCCACGCTAACGCACTTGGGGCTGAGTTTGAAAAGGCTTGTGATATTATCACAAACTGCAGCGGCAAACTAATCGTAACAGGCGTGGGAAAAAGCGGACATATAGGCGCTAAAATCGCAGCGACCTGTGCTAGCACGGGCACACCTAGCTTTTTTTTACATCCTACTGAAGCACTTCATGGCGACCTTGGCATGATTAGTGCAAATGATTGCATTTTAGCGATCAGTTATAGCGGACAAAGTGCCGAGCTTTTGGCGATTTTACCACATATAAAGGCTAGAAATATCAAAATAATTTCTATGTCAAAAAATTCAAGCGCCTTAGCAAATTTAAGTGATGTAAATCTAAGCCTTGATATTTTGCGTGAAGCATGCCCATTTAACGCAGCTCCTAGCGTATCTACTACGCTTACGCTAGCGCTTGGCGATGCTTTGGCTTTGACTTTAATGAAAATCAAAGGCTTTGAAATCAAGGATTTTGCGGCATTTCATCCAGGTGGCGCTTTGGGCAAAAGGCTGTTTTTAAAAGTGCGTGATGTGATGAGAACCACGAATTTACCGCTAGTAGATGAAAACGCAAGTTTAAAAGAAGCAATTTCAGCCATGAGCGAGGGCAAAATCGGCAATGCTTTAATCGTAGATAAAAGCAAGGTTTTAAAAGGAATTTTAAGCGATGGAGATTTACGCAGAGCACTTGAGAGCGATAATTTTAGTTTAAATGCAAAGGCGCTAGATTTTGCTTGTAAAACTCCAAAAGTGCTTGAAAATGACGAGCTTTTAGCCTATGATGCGCTAAAAATGCTTGAAAACCATAAAATTCAACTAGCTGTAATCACAGAAAATTCAGTGCCAAAAGGTGTTTTACACATCCATGATTTAACAGCACTAGGGCTTTGATAGGAAAGAAAATGCGCTTAAATCAATACATTTCGCACAATAGCAACTTTAGCCGCAGGGAAGCTGATGAGTTAATCAAAGCTGGCAAAGTGCGAGTTGGACACTCTATCATCACAGATTTATCTACCAAAATTGATGAAAATGACAAAAAAACTTTTGTTTATGTAAATGGGCGAAAAATCACGCCAAAAAGCGGCTATACCGCTATAATCTATCATAAACCAAAAGGAAAAATAGTAAGTAGCAAAGACGAGCGTGGCAGAGAGACTATATATGATGATTTGCCAAGCGGATTTGCGCATTTTCGCTGTGTTGGCAGACTGGATTTTGCTAGCAGCGGACTTTTGATCTTAACAGACAGCCCAAAGGTCGCCACAGCCTTAGCTAAAAGCGACTTGGAGCGTGAATATTATGTAAAAATCAAAGGCAAGCCAAGCGAAGCTCTTTTTGAAGCTATGCGAAATGGATTTGTAGCAAAAGACGCTACAAAGGGTGCTCACGCAAAAACAAAAATTAAAAGCATGGAATTTGCGCCTTTTCTAGCCTTTAGCGTAGTTGGCACAAGCGGCATTTATACAAGGCTAAAGGTGATTATAAAAGAAGGGCAAAATAGGGAATTGCGCCGATTTTTTGGCTATTTTGATCTGCCTGTGATGGATTTAAAGCGTGTGGCTTTTGGCGTGCTTAGCCTAGATACTCTTAAAGAGGGCAAATGGCGGTATTTCAGCGCTAGCGAGTATAGCGCACTAAAAGATTTTTTAAAGGATGAAAAATGAAAAAAATGTTGATTTTTGCTATTTTAGCAGGATTTGTTGCTAGCTTTGCTGGTGCTGAAAATCTCGAGCTTAAAATCTGTAAGCTTTATAATGACGCAGGCAAGGCAAGATTTGAGAAAAAATATGGCAAAGCAAAAGTGCTAGAAGATAGGCTATCAAACCTTTTAGACATCTACTGGCTCTCAGTCTCAAGCTGTCCAAAAGAATACCAAGAATACGGCTGGAAAGCTGAGCCAAGACAACTTAAAGAAAGCCACGATGGCAAAGGTAGATTTTATAATTTCTAATTTTTTAGTTTGACTGAATTTTATAAAATTCAAAAAGTTTGGCATAATGGTCAAAAACGGGTGCTGGAAATGCTATAATAGCCCCTTAGATTCA
>CALEHZ010000059.1 GCA_937875715.1 uncultured Campylobacter sp.
CATTGCAGATGCAAAAAAATTGCTTAAAATTGCGCTGTCTTTTTGATAATCTTTGTGTTTGAAAAACGGCGTGCTGTTCTCAAGCGTCAATGAATAGGCTGAAATGTGCTGTATTTCAAGCTTAGCTATGTTTTCAAGCTCACAAGCTAAAAGTTTTTTATTATCAAGTTTTGTGCCATAAATCAAATCCACATTTATATTCTTAAAGCACGCAGTTTTGGCATTTTCCACCGCTTTAAAAATATCACTTGTGCTGTGAGTGCGACCCAAAAAATTCAGCTTTTTGCTATCAAAGCTTTGAGCCCCAAAACTAATGCGATTTGCGCCTAGATTTTTGATTTTTTTAAGCCAATTTAGCGTGGCTGAGTTTGGATTTGCCTCAAAGGTGATTTCTGCGTTTTTAGCACAAAACTCTTTTAAACAGCCCAAAATTTCAGCATAAAAATCAGCCTCTACCACGCTTGGTGTGCCGCCGCCAAAAAAAATGCTGTCTATTTTTTGCTTTTGTAAGTGAATTTTATAAAATTCAATGTCTTTTTTTAAGGCGTAAAAATACTGCTCTTTTAGACTTTTATCACAAATGCTGCCAAATGCGCAGTATGGGCATTTTGAAGCACAAAATGGTATATGAATATAAACTCTCATAAGCAAAATTATATAAGAATTTATTAAATTTTAAAGCCTTTTTGGCTAGAATTAAGCCTTTGAATTTTTTAAATAAAGAAAGCAAATGCAAGAGAAAAAATATCGTCCAAATGTAGCTATAATCGTGCTTGCTCCAAGCTATCCTTTTGAATGTAAAGTGCTAGTGGCTCAAAGATCTGATATAAAGGGTGCGTGGCAGTTTCCACAAGGTGGCATTGATGATGGCGAAAGTCCGCAAGAAGCTATGTTTAGAGAACTTGAAGAAGAAATCGGCACAAATAAAGTAGAGATCATCGCACAGCATCCAGCTTGGCTAGAATATGACTTTCCAGAATCAGTGGCAAAGAAAATGGCACCTTTTTGCGGCCAAAGCCAAAAATATTTTTTAGTGCGTCTAAAACCTGGTGCAAAAATCGATATAAACACGCCTAAGCCTGAGTTTGATGACTATAAATTTGTTAAAATTGAAGAGCTAAATTCTCTTGTAAATCACTTTAAAAAAGATGTGTATAATAAAGTGATAAATTATTTTAACGAGAAAGGCTACTTATAAAATTCAGCCTTAAAAGTTTAAAAAATTCTAAAAATTCATTTTGAATTTTTTAAATTTATTTTAAATTTATTTTAAATTTATTTTAAATTTATTTTAAACTCTTACAAGCTCTT
>CALEHZ010000060.1 GCA_937875715.1 uncultured Campylobacter sp.
ATAGGCGGAGTGTGATTAAAGGGCGAGAGGCACAAAGCGTAAATAGAACATAAGGTTCATTGAGCTTTGTGCCTCTCGCACTTTATTCGCAATCCGTCACTAATAACAATTTGCCCCAAAGTTTAGCCTAAAATTCTACGCAAAACCTCTTCATACGCCACTTTCACAGACCCTCCGCCGATATCTTGGCGAAAAATATCCTTATCCATTTTTGCACCAGTTTTAATGTCCCAAAAACGGCAACTATCCGGACTTATCTCATCAGCTAGGATGATATTTCCATCATTATCACGCCCAAACTCTATTTTAAAATCCACTAGATTTAAGCCCTTGCTAGCAAAAAACGGCTTTAAAATCTCGTTTATTTTTCTAGCTTGGTCTTTTATATAATCCAAATCTTTTTGCTCGCCAGCACCCAAAATAATGGCGTGCTCGTCATTTATAATAGGGTCGTGCAAGGCATCATCTTTGTAGCAAAACTCCACAAGAGCAAAAGGTAAAACCTTGCCATCAGTGATACCAAGACGCTTTGTAAGGCTGCCTGTGGCGATATTTCGCACGATTACTTCAAGTGGGACAATAGAGCATTTTTTTACTATTTGCTCAGTGTCGCTAATAGTCTCAACTAGGGCTGTTTTTATGCCATTTTTTTCTAGTAGATGAAAAAGCTCGGTTGAGATTTTATTATTTAGCGCGCCTTTGCCGCTTTCATTGCCCTTTTTAGTAGCATCAAATGCGGTTAAATCATCTTTAAACTCAGCAATTAGCAGATTTTCATCTTCTGCTACGCTCCACATTTTTTTGCCTTTGCCCTCGTAAATCATCTCTTTTTTTGTCATTTTGCTTCCCCTTTCTTTGTAATTTTTTCTACCACTTTTATGGTATCAATCGCAGTTTTTAGCTGAATATCTTCGTAGATTTTCTCAGCTGTGATGATGTCTTTTTCATCACTTTTGCTTTGTTTTTTAGCCTCTACTTTTTCAAGTTCGCTTTTTAAATGTGCTTTTAAATCGCTTTCTTTAATAGTAAAGTTATTGTCCTCATTTGGCACTTTGCCAGGATATACCACTACATCAGGGTCTACGCCCACAGCTTGAATTGTGCGGCCACTTGGCAGATAGTAGCGAGCTACTGTTAGGCGGATGGCTTCTTTGTCATCTACTGGCATTACTACTTGCACGCTGCCTTTGCCAAAGGTTTTTTGTCCTACAACCACAGCTCTTTTTAGATCTTGTAAGGCACCACTTACGATCTCACTAGCACTAGCTGAGCCATCATTTATAAGCACTACAAGTGGCAAATCTGTAATTTTTTTATTTGGGTCTGCTTTATAAAATTCATTTTGTTCGCTTCTGCGACCTTTTTGACTTACGATCGTGCCTTTATCTACAAATAAATTTGTTAGCCCCACAGCTTGATTTAAAAGCCCGCCTGGATTATTGCGAAGGTCTAGCACAATTCCACGCACATTTTTATTTTTTTCAATGAATTCTTTGGCTTTTTTCTCCACATTTGCATCAAAGGTAGAAACACGCAAATACAGCACATTTTCGCTTGGAATTAGCTTTGCGGTTACACTTTGAACCTTGATTATATCACGCACGATGCTAAACTCAAGTGGCTTTTTCTCGCCTTTTCGCACTATTGTGATATTTACACTAGTTTTTGGCTTGCCACGCATTTTGCTTACAGCATCATCTAAGCTCATTCCTATCGTGCTTTGCCCATCAATGCGAAGTATCACATCGCCTGCTTTTATGCCTACTTTGGCAGCTGGAGTATCGTCAATAGGCGCAATTACCGTTATTGCGCCATCTTTCATGCCTATTGTGATGCCAAGTCCGCCAAACTCGCCTGTGGTTTGGATTTGCATATCTTTAAAGGCTTTTTCGTCTAAATAGCTTGAATGCGCATCAAGATTACTTAAAAGCCCTGAAATAGTCTTGTTTGCAATATCAGTAAAGTTTAAATCATCTACATAATACTGTTCCACCACAGCCATAGTTTTGCTGATTTTTGCTATGGATTCTTCTCTTGTTTTTGGATTTTCCATGCTTTCATTTTGGGCTTGTAGATTTGCTACAATTCCAAAGGCTAAAACGCCAAAAAAGCCAAGAGAACTAAAAAAAGATTTTATCATCTTTTGTCCTTAAAAATTTGATTTAAAGCCGTGATTTTAGCCTAAAATTGCTAAATTTATATTAAAATTTTAAAAGAATTTTTTAGAATTTTACTTAGAAAATTCAAAAAATATTTTTTAAAATTCGCTTTGAATTTTCTAAATTTTCTAGCACTCTAAATATTTGAGTGCTAATTTTTTAAAAAACCTTGACAATGATGGACTAAATGTTATATAATTTCGCTTTTAGAAAATTCAAAAAGGAGAAAACATGGCAAACATACTAGAAATACTCACAAATCAAGCTAGAAGCACGCTAGATAGCTCAGCTAGTCTAGCAATAAGCAATAAAAATCCAGAAATTTCTAGCATACATTTTCTTTGGGCTATTGTCAGTGATAGTGGCTCAGTGCTAAATCAAGTATTCAATAAAAGAGACATAAGCCAAAATGCTCTAATGCTAGATCTAAAATCAGCCGCAAGCACGCTGCCAACTAGCTCAAATGTAAGCAAAGATAATATCAAAATCGGCTCAGAGTTTGTAAATAGCCTAGAATTAGCAAGGGCAAAAATGCTTGAAATGGGCGATAGCTACATTGCGCTTGATACTTGGCTAATGGCAAATAGTCAAAACGAAGGGCAAGTCAGGCAAATTCTAGCCAAATACATAGATATAAGCGAGCTAAAAAAAGAGCTAGAAGCTATGCGTGGTGGAGCAAAAATCGCAAATGAAAGCAGTGATGAAAATCTTGATTCGCTTAAAAAATTCGGAGTGGATTTAAACGCAAAAGCTCTTGCTGGCGAGCTTGACCCAGTTATCGGCAGAGATGATGAAATCACTCGCATGATGCAGATTTTGATACGAAAAACTAAAAATAACCCAATTTTACTAGGCGAACCAGGCGTGGGCAAAACGGCTATCGTAGAGGGCTTAGCACAAATGATAGTAAAAAAAGAAGTGCCAACAAGCCTAGCAAACAAGCGTGTAATCGCACTTGACATGAGTGCTTTAATCGCTGGTTCAAAGTATAGAGGCGAGTTTGAAGACCGCTTAAAAGCTGTGATTGATGAAGTAAAAAGAGCTGGAAATATCATACTTTTCATTGATGAAATTCACACGATTGTAGGTGCTGGAGCAAGCGAAGGTAGCATGGATGCAGCAAATATCCTTAAACCTGCCCTTTCTCGTGGCGAGCTACACACTGTGGGCGCTACAACCTTAAAAGAATATAGAAAATACTTTGAAAAAGATGCTGCCTTGCAACGTCGCTTCCAGCCTGTAAATGTGGCTGAACCAAGCGTAAATGAAGCCTTGCAAATACTTCGTGGCATAAAAGACCGCTTAGAAGTTCATCACAATATCCGCATCAGCGACTCAGCCCTTGTAGCAGCCGCAAAGCTTAGCCACCGCTACATTAGCGGCAGATTTTTGCCTGATAAAGCAATAGATTTAATAGACGAGGCAGCAGCCGAGCTAAAAATGCAAATAGAGAGCGAACCAAGCCCGCTAGCCAAGGCAAAACGCGAAATAGAAACGCTTGAAGTAGAAAGGGAAGCGCTAAAAATGGAAAATAACGAGCAAAACGCCACAAGACTAAATGAAATTGAAAAAGAACTAGCAAATCTAAATGAGCGTAAAAACGCCTTAAATGCGCAGTTTGAAAATGAAAAAGCCGTATTTAGCGCAATTGCCGAGCAAAAAAAGCAAATTGACCTGCTTAAAAACGAAAGCGAACAAGCAAAGCGTGAAAATAAATACGAAAAAGCCGCTGAAATCGAATACTCAAAAATCCCAGAAGCCGCTAAAAAAATAGATGATTTAGAAAAAAAATGGGATGAGATGAAAAAGGCTGGCGTGCTACTTAAAAACGAGGTTGATGAGGATTTAGTAGCTGGAATTTTAAGCAAATGGACAGGCATTTCAGTCTCTCGCATGCTAAAAAGCGAACAAGAAAAATTCCTTGGCGTTGAAGAGCATTTAAAGCAAAGTGTAGTAGGGCAAGATGCTGCTTTGCACGCTCTTTCAAGGGCTATTAAGCGAAACAAAGCTGGACTTAGTCCTAGCACTAGGCCTATAGGCTCGTTTTTGTTTTTAGGTCCAACTGGCGTGGGCAAAACGCAAAGCGCAAAGGCTTTGGCGAAGTTTTTATTTGATGATGAAAAGGCGCTAATCCGCTTTGATATGAGCGAATATATGGAAAAGCACAGCGTCTCACGCCTGCTTGGCGCGCCTCCAGGCTATGTGGGATATGATGAGGGCGGCCAGCTAAGCGAGGCTGTGCGAAGAAGACCATACTCAGTGCTGCTTTTTGACGAGGTAGAAAAGGCGCATCCTGATGTATTTAACATACTTTTAGGCATTTTAGACGATGGCAGAGCTACAGATAATAAAGGCGTGGTGATTGATTTTAAAAATACAATTATAATTTTAACTTCAAACATCGCCAGTAGCATCATCGCCGAGCTCTCTGGCGAAGGCAAAGAAAAAGAGCGTGAAATGGCGGTAAAAAACGAGCTTAAAAACTACTTTAAGCCCGAGTTCATTAACCGCCTTGATGATATAATCATCTTTAATCCGCTTGGACTAAATGAGCTTAAAGGCATTGTTGGCATTATGTTTGGCGAGCTTGAAACGGCTTTAAATAATCGCGGCATCAAAGCTAGCCTTGATGAGAGCGCAATCAAGCTTATTAGCGATGCTGGATTTGATCCAGTTTATGGGGCAAGACCTCTGCGCCGTGCTTTATACGAGCTAGTGGAGGATAAAATCGCTGATGAGATTTTGCGTGAAAATATAGCTAACGGCGATGAGATTGTAATAACAGCCCAAAATGATGAAATAATCATCAATAAAAGGTAAATTATTTTCCATAAAATTCAGCCTTGAATTTTATGGAATTTTATGAATTTTATAAAATTCAGTCATTGAATTTTATAAAATTCACTCTATGATTTTGCCAATTAGATTATCGCCTGCAAGCTCAGTGATTTCGCAGCTATAAATTTTGCCAACTTCTAAGCTTTCAATTTCACTTTCATTTATCAAAATCTCGCCATCAATATCTTTGTCCCAAAGCAGCGGTTTTGCGCTATAAAATAGCTCGCTCTCGTCACTTTTGCCGTTTAAATAAACTTGAATTTTTTGCCCAAGCATTTTTTCTAAACTTGATTTTATAGCTTTTTTTGTAATCTTTTCTATCGCTTTTAAGCGTGAATTTGCCACTCTTTTAGGGATTTGTTCCATATCATAAGCAAGAGTGTTTTCCTCGCGCGAATAAGCAAAAGCAGAAATTCTATCAAAAGCAAAATTCTCTAAAAACTCGCAAAGCTCGCTAAAATCAGCATCGCTCTCGCCAGGATGAGCGATAATGATGCCAGTTCGCAAAAAGCTATTTGGCGCCTTTCTCATAGCCCCTAAAAGCTCTAAAATATGTTTTTTAGGTGTGCCACGTCGCATAATATTTAATAAATTTTCGCTTATATGCTGAATTGGCATGTCAAAATAATTTACAAAAACGGGGCTTGAAATAATGCGTCTAACAAGCTCTTTGCTAGTCGTGCTTGGATAAAGGTATAAAATTCTAGCAGAAATAATTCCAGGAATTTTTTCTACTTCATTTATAAGCGAAATCAGCCCATCACTGCTGCCAAAATCACGCATATACGAACTAGAATCCTGTGCTATGAAGCTAAAATCTTTATAGCCACGACTTACAAGCTCTTTTATTTCATGGGTTATAGCTTCAAGCTCTCTGCTGTGAAGTTTGCCTTTAAATGTAGGAATTGCGCAAAAAGCGCATTTTTGATTACAGCCTTCGCTTATTTTAATGTATGCGTGGTAGTTTGAGCCAGTTATTACTCTGCTTTCTCGCTCTTGTAAAAAAACCTCATTTTTAAAATCAGAACTCTCACGCTTTGCGATAAGCTCATCAATTTTGGCAAAATCTCCAAGCC
>CALEHZ010000061.1 GCA_937875715.1 uncultured Campylobacter sp.
AAAAACAAATAATGCTTTAGAGGGAGAATTTGCTCATTTAAAGACAGCTCTTAGATCTCATAATGGATTAAAATTAACAAATAAAATGAAATTTATTTCACATTATTTTAGGATGAAAAACGAGCAAAGATAAGGTCAAAAACGAAAAATTTAGCACCCGTTTTTGACCATTATGCCAAAAATTCAAAAGTGAATTTTATAAAATTCATAAAATTCAGTCAGCCAAGTAAAAAAGCCAACATTATTTTAATTGCTCCAAGCGTTCTTTTTTTGAGCCAATTTCTGTGATTTGGACGCCGAAGTTTCCATCTATTATCACAACTTCGCCAAGTGCGATTGGCTTATCGCCGATTAGCACTTCAAGTGGATCATTTGCTAGCTGATTTAGCTCGATAACTGAGCCTATATCCATGCTTAGCACATCTTTTAAAAGCATTTTCTTTGAGCCGATTCTTACGCGAAGTGGCAGGCGAACATCCATAATAAGCCCAATATTTCGTATATCGCCATCAAAAGCAGCCTCACTGCCTTCGCTGCTAGTGGCTGTTTTAGCAGCCTTTGGCTCGATTTGAGCGATAAAATCAGCATCCATCGCAATTGCCAAAGTTTCGTTGATATCATCCATACCTACGCTAAAAATATAAATTTTGCTAAAACCGCCAAGATTAAAAGTTTCGCTTTGTGCGATATATCCTGCTTTTTCTATTTCAAAGCTTAGTTTTGGCAAATCGCCTCCACTAGCAAGTGCGGTATTCACAGCACCCAAAAAATTTGAAAAAATCTCTTTGCTTGCGTCTATTTCATCATCTGTGATATTATCATTCATCGTAGGCGCCTCTTCGCCTAGCATTAAATCATTTATCGCAGTAAGCAAAATCGGCGTTGCTGCCAAAATAAGCTTTGAGTTGCCGCTTTTTACATTTGCACTGATTAAAGGCGGATTTATTCCGGTTTGACTTGGCGCATCAAATTCCTTTGGCTCACCAAGAGTGGGCTTTTTGCCAGTAAGACCTTCAACCGTGCTAGCAAACTCAGAACTAAATATTTCTAATAGCCTATTCATCATCGTCTTCATCCTCTCCATCTGCTTGTGCTTGTGCCTCGTCATAGGCTTGAATTTTGGCTTTTCTATCTTCTTCGTATTGCTCCAAAATAGCCTTGATTTCGTCTTTATCAGTTTTGATTAGCTCGCTAAGCTGTATGCTTTTGCGAAAGCGATACAAGCCCACATCAGCCAAAAACACATCTTTTTTATCAATGCTTACTATTGCTTTATCATCAGCACTTCTATCTAGCTTTAAAATATCACCAGGCTCAAGTTCTAGAAACTCTTTTACACTTATATTTGTCTTGCCTAAAATCGCTTCATATAGCACCTCAGCACGACCAACAAGCGTTTTAAGCTCTTTGTTGCGTGATTTTTTCGCTGATGTTTCGCCTAGCATCACATCACGATTTGCTAGGCGTGAGAGAATTGGCTCTAAGTAAATTACAGGATAGCAAAAGCTCATCATTCCGCTATTTCCGCCGATTATTATTTCCATTACAGCCATGATGATAATTTCATTTTGACTTACTACTTGGACGACATTTGGGCTTGATTCTTTTGCCTCGACATTTGGATACATGTCAGTTACCATTTGCCAGCTTTCTTTAAGACGCTGCATAACTATACGCAAAATCGCATCAAGCAAGTTAATTTCAATATCAGTTAGCTCTCTGCTTGTATCAAAGCCACCATCGCCTTTACCGCCTAAAAGACGATCGATCATAGGAAAAGCAATGCTTGGATTTATTTCTAAAACGCAGTTTCCATCAAGGGGCTTAATGCTAAAAACATTAAAGCTAGTTGGACTTGGTAAGCTCATCAAAAACTCACCATAAGTCATTTGATCGACTGAATGCAAGCGAATTTCAACAATTGAGCGCATGATTGATGAGATTTGACTGGCTAGATTTCTAGCAAGTTTATCGTGTATTCCTTTAATCGCACGAAGTTGTTCTTTGCTCACACGGTTAGGACGCTTGAAATCATAAATGATGATTTGGCGATCTTCTGGCAGTTTTGGTTTTTTATTTGAAGATTCTTCTACCGCAGTAGCATCGTCATCATCGACAGCTTGAAGCAGTGCGTCAATTTCTTCTTGAGATAATATATCAGCCATTAGAAGCCTAACCTTTCTCTAATTTTTAGCATCAATTTTTTATGTATTTGACAAACTCTTGATTCGCTAATTCCCAAAAGTTCGCTAATTTCGCTTAAATTTAATTCATCAAAATAATAAAGCTGAATTACTTGTTGTTCTTTTAAATTAAAACTTTTTAAAATTTCCATAATTTTTTCTATTAGTTCTTCTTTTTCTATTTTTTCAAGTGTGCTTTCGTTTGTGCTTAATATATCGTATTGTTCATCAAGTGGCAAAAGCATACTGATTTCATTTAAGCTTTTTGCTTGGATTATTTCTTTTACATCTACTTCTAATTCTTTTGCTAGCCACTCATCGCTTGGTTCGTCTTCATATTTGTTAAAATACTTGCTTATTGCTTCATTTATTTGTTTGACTAATTTTCTATCGCCACGACTAAGTGGATCAAGTGAGCGCAAGAAATCAAGCATAGCACCATAAACACGAGACCTTGCATAGCCCCAAAAATTATCATTTTTTTCTTTATCATAATTTCTTGAAAGAGCCACCATCGCTGTTGTTCCAGCACTTATTAAATCGCCAAGTTCTACTGAGTTTGGTAAGCGAGATTTTAGCTTAGCAGCCATAGCACGAAGTGCTGGCATATAAGCTAATACTAGCTCATCTTGGTTATTTTTAATCTCACTTTGGTAGCTATCAAGCTGCTTGCGTTTTATCTCTGTCATTTTGAACTTTTTTTACACTCTTTTTTTTCGTCTTTTTTGGTAATTTATCACGCTTGATTTGTATCATAGCATCCATTTTTTTCTCTCTTATATTAAGACTTTCTATTAAAAGGTTATTTACTTCTTCATATCTTGCTTTATCAAAATATATTTTGCTGCCAGCAGATGCATCTACATAATTCATCACCAAAACATGCGATACTAAAAAGAAACAAAGTGTGATCACACAGACATAAATCACAAGATCTAGTGCATCCAAATCTGCCAAAAAAACAAAAAACAAGCCTATAAAAAATCCAAAAACAGCAAAAAAAGCTATAAAATTATCAGCTCTCATTTTTAGAAAATTCATCCTTATTATAACTATTTTTTGCGATTATATCGTGTTACTAAACCTTTTAAAATTTCTCAGCCAAACGCTTGAAAAAGCCAGTAAAACTTTTTTCGCTATTAGTATCAAGCATTTTTTGTTCCACAGCATAAAGTAAATTACTAGCAGCATTTTTAAGCTCCACGCTAGGCTCAGTGTGAGCTGCCTCATCGCTAAATAAAGTGCGGTTTTTAATCGAGCGGCTTACTACTTTATCATTTGGCACAAAGCCTAGCATTTCAAGCCCTATATCGCCTACATTTCTGCGAACAACACCAGCAATTGTTGTAAAAATCCTCTCTGCTTCTTGCTTGTTTTTTACATTATTTGGCAACATAAATACACGCCTTCGCTCACTGCAACTTGCTTTAATCACAGCATAAGCATCTGTAATAGCAGCTGGGTCTGGCGTGGTTATTACAACTACTTCATCACTAGCGCCTAAAAATGTCTGCGTAGCAGGACCTATTCCAGCGCCTGTATCAATGATGAGAAAATCCACACCATCAAGCACAGCTGCATCATTCATAAATTTATCAAATAAAAACTTATCATTAAATCTAAAAATATCAGCTCCACTCTCGCCTGGCACTAGAAATAAATTTTCTTTTACATTTATTACTATATCGCTAAATTCACACTCACCGCGCATTACATCTAGCAGGTTTTTTTGTGCACGGACATTTAAAAGCACATCAAGGTTAGCAAGACCAATATCAGCATCAAAAAGCGCTACTTTATAGCCATTTAAAGCTAAAATATTGCCTAAATTTGCGCTAATTGTGCTTTTGCCTACGCCGCCTTTGCCGCTAGTTATAGCAATTACATGAGTGCAAATATGAGGTTTGCTCTCTTTGCTCATCAAATCTCTTAATTTACTTGCTTGATCCATCGTTATACCCTTCTAAAACGCATTTTACCAAAAAAGCTGAGTTTGCTTCCATTATATCATCAGGCACATTTTGTCCTAAACAAAAATAGCTAGCTGGCACATTTGTTTCATAAATCAAAGAAAAAATATTGCCTAAAATCTTTGTTTCATCTAGCTTTGTAACGATTATAGAACTAATATTTGCAAATGAAAAACTATTATAAATTTCAAGTAAATCTTCTATTTTTGTCCCAGCGCTAAGGACTAAATTCACCTCTATATTCGCCTCGCTTTGTTCTAAAAATTCATTTAATTTTTCTAATTTTTCTTGGTCATATTGACTAGAACCCACAGTATCTACAAGCACTACATCATAGCCATTAAAGCTTTTGATTGCTGATTTAAAATCATCTACATTTATAGCCTCAGCCATACGCATTTTCATCACTTGAGTGTATTGTGCTAGCTGTTCTACTGCGCCAATTCTATAGCTATCTAGTGTGATTACGCCTGTTTTTAGCTGCTTTTCATAAGCGTATTTATAAGCTAATTTGCTTAAAGTGGTGGTTTTGCCAACACCTGTTGGGCCAATTAGCATTATTATTTTTTGCTTTTTATTATTTAAGTTTAGTTTTTTACTAGGTAGCATTTTTTCAAGTAGAAAATAAAAATATCTCTCAATTGCAGCTGGATTATTTTTCATAGAAGTTGGCATATTGGCAATTGTAGCATCCATTATCATTTTTAAATGCTCACCTCTCATACCACTGCTTGCTGCTCGTTTATATATGGTAGCAAACTCTGGCGGAATGTTTATATCGCCTCTTGAGGCTGCTTTGTCTTCCCACACAGCATCTGCGATTAGATTTAGCTTGTCGCTTAGTTTATCAACCTTCTTTTCTATATCACGCATTTTTGAGTTATAATCAAGTTGTGCTGGGCTCTGGCTAGTTTCATTGATTTTAGCAAGTTGGCTAATTTCATTTGCTACCCTTGAAATGCTTACGCTTACATCTTCATCAGCATTTTCCTCATCATTTATTACAGCTCTTTGATTTTGCTTACTTATGCTTTGAGTGCTAAAATCATTTAAATCTAGGTTTTGAGTTCTTGCTTTTTTGCCCATATTTGTGTAGGCTTCGATTTGTCTTTTTATATCATTTACTTGTTCGGCTTTATTTATTGCGCTTATGACGCTTTTTTGACCTTCATCTACACTAGTTTCTGTGCAAACTATAACTTCAAAAAGCGGTGCTTGATTTAGCGTTTTAGCCCTTATTTGTTTTGTAGTTTCAATAGCAAAATCCTCGCCAAGCTGTTCTTTTGCTTTAGCTAGTGCCTCAGCTGTGCTAGCACCTGTAAAAGAATATCTTTTTATCATATTTTCCCCCATTAAACGTCCATCAAAGCTAGCGGTAAAATCACACTTAGACGCTCGCGTGCGCAGGCGTGTGGCACTCTTAGCCTATCGCTTTGTCTAATTTTTGCGCTAAAATCGATTATATCGATATCTAGCGTTCGTGGCGCATCTTTAAAGCTTCGTTTGCGGCCAAAAATTTTTTCATAGTGTTGCGTTATTTTTAGCATTTGCTGTGCGTAAACTGAGCTTTTTAGCTTCAAAACCGCATTTATAAAATCGCTTTGTTCTAAAAAGCCAAAAGCTTTGTTTTTTAATAGCACCGAGCTTGAAATTAGCTTCATTCTTTTATCTTTTTTCATTTTAGCCAAAAGTGCTTTAAATCGCCAAATTACAGCCGCTTCACCACCTATATTTCCGCCAAGTCCAAAAATATAAGTGTATTTATATTTTTTGGCATTTTTAGAAAATTCAGGGCTGAATTTTCTAGGATAAAAGCTTGATTTTATAATTTTTCTAAAACCTTCGCAATACATTTTATACCCTAAAATTTATCCATTTCATTGAATTTTTTACACGCAGCACTGTCGTTATTATCACAAGCAATGGCTAGTTCTTCAATGCTTAGCTCTTTATTCTCTTGCTTTTGTTCTTTGCTACAGCCAAAGAAAAACAAAACTATAAACAAAGAAAATAAAACTTTACTCATTTTTATCCTTTGAATTTTATAAACTTTGAATTTTATAAAATTCACTCAATTTAGCAAAGTAAAAGCGAATTTTATAAAATTCAAAAGTCAATTAAAACCTCAAAAACGGCAAGCCGACCTCTATGGCATTTGCGTTTTTGCACGCTTGCAGCGAGCCTAGCGCACAAGCCTTTTTATACAGCCCAAAGACCATTTGACATTTTTCATCATTTTGGCTGCAGCTTGCTTCTAAATCGCTTGCTAAAGCAAAACACGAATCCCCATCAAAACTATCACAAGCTTTATTTAAATAATCTTGTGCTTTTTGTGTATCAGCTGTGAACTCGCCATCATCTTGGCTATAAATTTCGCCAAGTTTAGCACAGCTTTTTGCCATGCTATTTATACAAGCTTTATCTAGCACCAAAAGCGCTTTTTGCGTATCTTGGCTGATTTTTTCACTGCCTTTTTGATAAGCCTTATAAAGCTTAATACAAGCATCATCAAAGCCAACTTTACAAAGCTTTTTTAGGCTTAGCACAGCCTGTGCTTCTTTGCCAGAGTTATACATTTTAAGGGCTTCATCAAAGTCTTTTTTGTAGTTATTAGCTTTTTTATGTTCTTCATCTTTGAATTTTTCATAAAGATTTTTAAGCTCATTACAAGCCTCATTTAAAGGCGCCAAGCAAGCTTTTGCCTGATTTCTTAAAGCCATTTTTGTTTCGTTATTTTTAGCCTGCATCAGTCCTAAAGAATAGCAGCCGCTGTATTCGCCCAAATCACAAGCTTTTTTATAAAATTCTGCTGCTTTATTATCTTCTTTTTCATTTTCGCATAAAAGCCCAAGATACAAGCAGCCTTTAGCATCACCGCCATCACAAGCTTTAGCATACAGCTGCCTAGCTTTTTTGTAATCTTTTTGTGTGCCGCTACCATCAGCATACATTAGCCCAAGAAGCGAGCAAGCCTTCATTTCATCGTCATTACAAGCTTTATTTAAAAGTTTGTAAGCCTTATCGTATTCTTTGCTATCATAATGTTTTTTAGCGAGTTCGTAATCGCCTTGCGCTAAGCACAATCCCAAGGTCAAAAATAATAAAATAATTTTTTTCATTTATTCCTACTTGAATTTTATAAAATTCACTTTTTTAAAAAATTCAGCTTTTGAATTTTTTACTGCGTTATGATCGGCAAATTTTTTAAAATCGCTTTAAAGTATCTTACAGCCATCATCTGTGACCACTACTACATCTTCTATGCGAACGCCAAATTCGTCTTTTAGATAAATTCCAGGCTCAATGCTAAAAACCATGCCTTTTTCTATGATTTGCTCAGATTTTGGGCTAATTCGTGGCAGCTCGTGAATATCAAGCCCCACGCCGTGACCAGTGCTATGAAAAAACTCTTTTTCATAACCATTTTTAGCTATAAATTCTCTTGCTGCTTTGTCGATTTCACAGGCTTTTACGCCTGGTTTTACCGCTTTTATCGCTAAATTTTGAGCTTCTAAAACTATGTGATAAATCTCATCTTTTTTGCTATCGCTAAATTTTTGTGCCTTATCTACGCTTGAATTTTCTGAAACTTCAAAGGTTCTTGTGCGATCTGAACAGTATCTGTAGTATTTTACCCCAGCATCAAAAAGCAGCAAATCACCATTTTTAATTCTATTTTTTGTAGGTAGCGCATGAGCTTTGGCTGCATTTGCATTTAGTGCCGTAATAGGCGCAAAAGAAAGCCCAAGCTGACCTTTATTTTTTAGCAAATTCTCTGCTTCATAATTTAGCTCTTCTTCGCTTAAATTATTTGAATTTTTTACAAAGTCACAAACCCTCTCAAAGCCGATTGCGCCTTGCTGTGCTGCTATTTTTAAAATAGAGATTTCCTCATCTGTTTTTACCATGCGTTTAATTTGTGAAAAATTTGGCTCTAGCTCAAAAATATCGCCCAAATCATCGCAAAGACTTTTAAAGTCCGCCACACAAAAATCAAAAGGATTTAGCGTAATTTTTTTCGCTCCAAGCTTTTTGATTAACTCTTTTGCACTTTCATTTACATCGCTAGATACGATTATTTCAGCATTTTTGATGCTCTGGCTTGCCTCGATGCCATATCTAGCGTCTGTTATAAAAAATTTTTGATCGTTAAAGCAGATGAATATTTCATTATCACAGCTGTATCCACACTCATAAAATACAGCATTTTCATCTTTTAATATAAATGCCACGCTCATCCTTTAACCTCTGGCTTGTCTCGCACCGATACTGCGACGAAACTTCAAAAAAACTTCGCTCCACGCACTATAAGTGCGCGTTCGCTCGTTTTTTATCAGTTTGGCCACATTATCGGCACGATACTTCGCCAAGTAACTCAATTCTAAAATCCTAGCTTGAGAATTCCAAAATTCTACTTATTTTTAGCCGCTTCTTGTGCGGCTTTTGCAGCTTTGATTTGCTCTAAAATTTGAATCATAGAAATCAAAGCGATATGATATCCCATTGGTCCAAAGCCCGCTATCACGCCGCTTGCAGCTGCTGCGGTCATGCTTTTAGCTCTGTAATCTTCTCTTGCGTGAATATTGCTAATGTGAACCTCGATTGTAGGCAAACGCACGGCCGAAAGCGCATCAGCAATAGCAATTGAGCTGTGGCTATAAGCGGCTGGATTTATGATTATTCCATCTACGCCATCTACGCATTCTTGGATTTTATCTACGATTTCGCCTTCGTAATTGCTTTGAAAATACTCGATTTCAACACCTGCTTCTTTTGCCACACGACTCATATTTTCGTGGATTTGATCCATTGTCATCACGCCATAAATCGCTGGGTCGCGCATTCCAAGCATATTTATATTTGGTCCTTCAATTACACGAATTTTCATTTTTGCTCCTTTAAATTAAGTTTAAAATCCATAATTCTAGCGAATTTTGGCTTATTTTTACTATAATTAGCAAAAAATTTTAAGGATAAAAATGAAAATTTTAAAAGCAAAGTATATTTTAAGCTGTGATGAAAACTTTAAAATATTACAAAATCACGCAATTATTTTTGATGATAAAATCCAGAAAATTCAGCCTATTTCCCAGCTAAAAATACGCTCAAACGATGAAATAATAAATGTCCCACTTGCCATGCCTGCTCTAATAAACGCTCATACGCATTTAGAATACAGTGCAAACAAAGCTTATTTGGACTTTAATGGCTTTACAAACTGGCTAAAAAGTGTGTTTTTAAGTCGTGGAATTTTAAGCAAGAAATTAAGCCAAAAAATATTACAAAATCAAATAAATAAAATACTAAAAAGTGGCGTGGGAGCTGTGGGCGAATATTCTAGTTTTGGGCTTGATTTAGAGCCTTTGGCAAGCTCTGCGCTTCGCACTAGATTTTACTGCGAAATTTTAGGCACAAATGAGAATTTTTTAGAAAATTCATGGGCGAATTTTCTAAACCGCTTCAAACAAGCCCAAGCTTGCCAAAGTCTAAAATTTGGGCTTGGCGTGGCAGTTCACAGCCCATATTCTACGCATAAAATTCTAGCCTTAAAAGCCATAGAATTAGCCAAAAAAGAAAATCTGCCACTCTCAGCGCACTTTGGCGAGAGTAAAGATGAGATGAATTTTTTAAACTACGCAAAGAGTGATTTAAAGGGCGTTTTAGAGATGATAAATCCAAAGATCAAAGCACTTTATACTCCAGCTGAATTTCTTAAAATGTTTGATAAAAATAACACACTTTTCATCCACTGCGTCCATGCTACAAAATATCTTCAAAACATAGCTCACATCGCACATTGCCCACGATCAAACCGCTTTTTAAGCGAGGGAATTTTGGACTTAAATAAAGCTTTAAAACACGCAAATATCGCACTTGGCACAGATGGACTTAGCTCAAACTTCAGCCTTGATATTTGGGATGAGTTAAGAGCGGCTTTGATGATACACGCAAAGCATGATTTAATCAAGCTTTCAAAGCTTTTACTTTCTATGGCGACAAGCGGCGGCGCAAAAGCCTTACAAATCAATTCAGGTGAAATAAAAGTAGGCAAAAACGCTGATATTGCGACTTTTGCTCTGCCAGCAGGGACTAAAATAGAACGCCTTGGGCTTGATTTAATTTTACACACAAAAAGGGCAAAATCACTATTTATCGGTGGCAAAAAGATATTTTGATTGAATTTTATAAAATTCACTTTTGAATTTTTTGAATTTTTTAAAAATTCATTTGCCGCAGTGTTTTAAAATCTTTAAAAGTAAATTCTAAAAAATTCAGGTTTTATAAAATTCAAAAGTGAATTTTATAAAATTCCAAAAAATTCATAAAATTCAAAACGCAAAATTAAAACGGCCAAATAGTTTCTATCAGCTTAGTTCCCCATGGTTTGTTGGTTGATTTGGCGATGTCGCCTTGGGTTACATACATGATTTTTGCATCACTTACATAGCGTGAGCTGATTTCGTTGTTTTGGCTGATGTCGTATGGACGGATGACGCCGGTGATTTGCATGATTTGTTTTTCGTTGTTTAGCAGGATTTCTTTGCTGCCTTCGATGAAATAATTACCATTTGATAGCACTTTTACGATGCGTGCTGAAATTGTGGTTGTAAAGGCTTCTGTGCGTGTATTTGTGCCGCTGCCGCTAAATCCGTGCGAGCCGCCAGCACTAAATCCAATGTCTGTGAATTGATTTAGTTTGTCTGTGACTTTGCCTAGTTTTGAGTCTGCGCCAGCTGTGAATCTGCCGCCATTTAAAGCAATTTCGCTATTTCTAGTTGTATTTTTGCTAGCTTGGCTGGTTTGATTTGCGTTTTCTTCAATTATTACAGTTACTATGTCATTTACATTCATCGCTTTTCTATCGGCAAAAAGAGGATTTTCACCACGTCCAAAAAGACTGCCAGGCTGAGAAATGCCAAGTCCTGCTTCTTTGCTAGGGAGCTGTTCTACATACGGCGGCGGTGTCATCGAAATGTGCGGATCAGCACTTGAACAGCCAGAAAAAAGACTTAAAATGCCCGAAAAAACGCACAAAGAAAGATATTTTTTTCTCATTTTTTTTCTCCAAATTGATACTATTTTTTGTTATAATAAGCAAATTGAGTTCCAAAATTTTAATCAAAAAGGAGACAAAATGGACTTTTGTAGTGAAATCTTGAAAAAAGCAAGAGAGCTAAACCGCAAGATTGTTTTGCCAGAAGCTGAGGATGACCGTGTGCTCATAGCTGCTTCTAAGGTGCTAAAAGACAAAGGCGCTAGCATTATTTTGCTAGGCGATAAAGACGAAATTTTAGCAAAAGCTAGAGAACTCGGCGTGGATTTAGATGGCGCAGAGTTTATAAATCCAGCTAAATCTGAGCTTTTTGCTGACTTTGTAAGCACGCTAGTTGAGCTTAGAAAAAGCAAAGGACTAAGCGAAGAAGAAGCAAGAGAGCTTATGCTAAGAGGCGAGTATTTTGGCACAATGCTAGTGTATAAAGGCATGGCACACGCTATGGTAAGTGGCGCAAAAACAACTACTGCTGATACAATTCGCCCAGCCTTACAATTTGTAAAAATGAAAGACGGCGTAAGCACAGTAAGTGGCGCATTTATCATTTCTTTAAATGATAAATTGTGGTTTTTTGCTGACTGTGCGATTTGTCCAAAACCAAGCATTGACGAGCTTGCAAGCATTGCGATCGCCACTGCTAGCACAGCTAAAAGCTTTGGCGTAGAGCCAAAGGTAGCATTTTTAAGCTATGCAACTGGAAATAGTGCAAAAGGCGAAATGATAGATTTCATAAAATCAGCCGTAGCAAGAGCCAAAGAACTTGCCCCAGAGCTTGAAATCGATGGTCCTATGCAGTTTGATGCTGCTGTTGATCCAGTGGTGGCAAAAGCTAAACTTCCAAATAGCAGCGTAGCTGGCAGGGCTGATGTGTTTGTATTCCCTGATCTAAACTGCGGAAATATCTGCTACAAGGCAGTTCAAAGAGCCGGTGGCGCCTTGGCAGTTGGACCGATTTTACAAGGACTTAGAAAGCCAGTAAATGATCTAAGTCGTGGCTGCTCGGTTGATGATATAGTAAATACAATTTTAGTTAGCGCACTTCAAGACTAAGGGGCAAAAATGAAAATTTTAGTAATAAACTCAGGTTCTAGCTCAATTAAGTTTAAACTCTTTGATATGAACGATAATAGCGTGATTTGCAAGGGTTTGATCTCTCAAATCGGACAGGATAATTCAGCTGCAAATATCACAAATGTAAAAAGCAATGAAAAAATAGAAAAAAGCGTAAATATTGCTGATCACGGCGTTGGCATTGATATTATGAACTCACTGATTTTTGAGAGCAAAAGTCTAAATAGCCTTGATGAGATTGATGCTGTGGGACATAGAGTGGTTCAAGGCGCAGAGCTATTTAAAGACGCTGCTCTTGTAAATGATGACGTAATTAACAAAATCGCTAGTCTAATTCCAATCGCGCCGCTACATAATGGGGTAAATCTAGCAGGCATAAAAGAATGCCTAAGAGCAAATCCAAGCACGCCAAATGTAGCTGTCTTTGATACTGTCTTTCATCAAACTATGGAAAAATCAGCTTATTTATACGCTTTGCCACTTGAATTTTATGAAAAATATAAAATTCGCAAATACGGCGCACACGGCACTAGCCACGAATTTGTGCTAAAAGAGAGCGCAAAACTACTTGGCAAAAAAGTAGAAGAAATGAACGCCATCACGCTTCACATAGGCTCTGGTGCTAGCATAGCAGCCATAAAAAACGGCAAAGTAATCGACACAAGCATGGGATTTACACCGCTTGAAGGACTTATGATGGGCTCAAGGTGCGGTGATATCGATCCTGCTGTGATTGTGTATTTGGAGCAAAACGCCGGACTTTCGCCAAAAGAGATGGACGATGTGATGAACAAGCAAAGCGGACTTCTAGCGATTTGCGGCACAAATGATATGCGCATAATAAACGATAGAGTAGAAAAAGGCGATGAAATGGCGATTTTGGCCGATGAGATGTTTGTAAGACGCATCAAAAAATACATCGGCGCATATCATGCTTTGATCGGAGAGCTCGATGCTATCGTATTTACCGCTGGAATCGGCGAAAATGATGAGAAATTAAGAGCTGATGTTTGTGCTGGACTTGAAGTCTTTGGCATGGAACTTGATCTTGCTAAAAACGACATTCGCTCAGGCGAGGTGCGAAAAATCAGCAAAGAAGGCTCAAAAGTAGCAATCATAGTCGCTCCAACAGACGAAGAACTAGCAATAGCAGAACAAACACAAAGAATAGTTAAGCAAAATAAGGCTTAAAAACATCGGCTGAATTTTATGAAAATTGAATTTTATAAAATTCAGCCAAATTTTACTAAGTTAATTTTAAAAAGCTTTTATACTTAATTTTTAAATTTTATCTTTTTTGAAATTACAAGAAAATTAATTTAATAATTAGGATTAAATTTGCTACGCAGTAAATAACTGCGCAGCAAAGCAAAATCACTCTTACAAGCGATTTTCGTAGCGGCGTAGCATATAAAGTCTTTTGAGCATTTTTTTGCGAGCTGAAATTTTTTGTTTTTTGCGGATTTCAGTCATAGGCTCAAAAAAGCGTCTAGCGCGCACTTCAGTGACCACTAAATTGCGGTCAGTTTGCTTTTTGAAGCGTCTGTAAGCCTCATCAAAGCTTTCATTGGCATGAACTTTTACACCAGGCAAAGCTCTCACCACCTTTCGTAAAAAAATTTGTAAGCGTAAATTATAGCAAAAATTTTAAAAAATTCAAGGTAAATTTTTTAAAAATTGTTTTGAATTTTTTAAAATCATAAAATTTAGGGCTTTTATAAAATTCATTTATAAAATTCAGGGCTGAATTTTATAAAATTTAAGGCTTTTATAAAATTCAAAGCCAAATTTTATAAAATTCATTTCAAAAAATTAAATTTTTAAAATAGCTTAAATTTTTGTCCAATCAAAGTATTTTATCGTAGCATTTGCTATGGCGCCAAGCCCGATTTGCTCGCCGATAAAGCCCATTTTTTCCATCGTGGTGGCTTTGATATTTACGAAATTTCTGCCTATTTTTAAGGCAGCGGATACATTTGCTTTCATTTTTTCTTTATGTGGCGTGATTTTTGGACGCTCACAAAGTATGGTTATATCAGCGTTTATGATTTCAAATCCATAGCTTCGCACTATTTTAGCACTATTTTCTAAAAGCTCAAGCGAGTTTGCGCCCTTATATCGCTCATCTGTGTCTGGAAAAAACTGCCCAATATCGCCAAGACCTGCTGCGCCAAAAAGAGCGTCACAAAGTGCGTGAAGTGGGGCATCGCCGTCACTATGAGCTAAAATTCCTTGATTATGCGGCACTTTTACACCACAAAGCGTGGCAAAATCGCCCTCGCAAAAGCGATGAACATCAAAGCCATGTCCATTAAAATATGAATTTTCTGGCGGAGTTAGCCCAGTGCTTAAAAGCGTCTTTAAATCATCTTTATTAGTAAGTTTAAAGGCATTTTTATCGCCTTTTACATAAGCGATTTTTGCGCCGATTTTTGCCAGTGCTGCGCTATCGTCTGTAAAAAGCTCATCTGTATCCAAAGCATGTTTTAAAAGCTTTGTGCGTGATAGCTGCGGTGTGCCAATTAGTTTTAGCTCATCTCTATTTATGTAATTATTCCCTAAAATCACACTATCAGCGCATTTTAGCACAGGCACAGCAGCAT
>CALEHZ010000062.1 GCA_937875715.1 uncultured Campylobacter sp.
AATTCGCCGCAGTGTCACTGAGCCAAAAAATTCAAAGTGAATTTTATAAAATTCATAAAATTCAAAGCCATAAAATTCTACTGCGCCGCCATCGCTTCAAGCTCAGCCAAAAATCTTGGCATAATCTCATTTTCTTTTAGCCTTGCGATGACTTCACCTTTTTTGATTATCATTCCGCAATCCTTGCCAAAAGCAATAGCAAGATCTGCGCCTTTTGCCTCGCCAAGCGCATTTACCACACAGCCCATAACGCTGATATTTAGGGGCTTTTTGATATCTTTTACAGCCTCTTCAACTTGTTTTAAAGCGCTTACCAAATCGCTTTGAAGACGCCCACAAGTAGGACAAGAGATGATATTTACGCCACTTGGCTGAACACCGCTGTCTTGGAGAATCGCTTTTGCGACCTTTATTTCATCTTCTAACTCGCCTGTGATGCTTACTCTCATCGTATCGCCGATACCTTCAAGCAGTAGCCCACCAAGCGCAATTGCTGATTTTATGCTTGCGTGAAAGGTGCTTCCAGCCTCAGTTACGCCTAAATGAAACGGATATTCTACCAAAGGACGAAGCGCACGATACGCAGACATAGTATTTTGGACATCACTAGCCTTTAAGCTCACCGCAATATCCTTAAATCCAAGCTCTTCAAGCAAAGCGATATTATAAAGTGCCGATTCTACCATCGCTTTTGGCGTCCTACCATGCGCTTTTTCAAATTGTTCTTCAAGGCTACCAGAATTTACACCTATGCGAATAGGCAGATTTCTAGCTCCACACGCATCCACAACAGCCTTTATACGCTCTTTTCCGCCGATATTTCCAGGGTTTATACGCACAGCATCTACGAATTTTGCCACTTCCACAGCATAGCTGAAATTAAAATGAATATCAGCTACGATAGGCAGCGGACTTTCTTTTTTAATTTCTCTTAAACCATCGATATCTTCTTTATTTAGCACAGCACAGCGCACAAGGTCAGCACCGGCAAAATAAAGCCTATTTATTTGTTCTAGCGTGGCTTTTGGGTCGCGAGTTTTACTAAAAGTCATGCTTTGAACGCTGATTTTAGCATCCCCACCGATTGTTACATTTCCCACTTTTATAGGGCGAGTTTTATAGCGTTTAGTCATTTTTAAACCTTTTAAAAGCTGCGATTATAGCTAAAATTAGCCATTTATTAGCTTTTGTTTATAAGAAAAAAAAATATTTTGTAAAACTATATATGTTTTTTTTAAATTAAAAAATATTTTTTTTCACAAATATTGATTTTTATAAAACAAATTTGTTAAAATAACAAAAATTTTTAAAGGTTTTATATGGGCAATTATGAAAAACAAGCTAAAATTATTATTAAAACTGCTATGGTAAAAGAAGATATAGATTATCAAAAATTAAAAGATTTGCTTAACAAAAATGGAATAAATATAACAAAAGAAAATCTCACCAACAAAATAAATCGTGGTAAGTTTAGCTTTGCTTTTGCTTTATGCTTATTTGAAGTGTTAAATATAAAAATCAATTAAGGCTATAAGATGCTAACAAATGAACTTTTTGCTGAGTGTTTAAATACAGATTTAGCAGCTGTAAAGCCAAATACATCATATAATTATGAACTTAATAATTATGGAAAAATTAAAAAATATTATGATTTTATCAATAATGATAAATCTCATATGTTAAATAATGATGATATTTGCACCCCTATGGACTGTGTTGAGCTAATGCTTGACTATTTGCCAAATGAGTTATGGCAAAGGCAAAATTTAAAAGTTTTAGACCCTTGCTGTGGCAATGGTAATTTTATCGCTTATGCTAAGTTCAAAACTAATATAAGTAATATATATTGCAATGAAATTTCAAGACAAAGATATTTAAATTGTTTAGAAATTTTTAAGCCACAAAATATTACAAATAAAGATTATTTTGATATAAATGAATTTAATTCTTATGATATGATTATGGCAAATCCACCTTACTCTGGTGGTGGCAATAAAAATCGCAGTCTTTCAAATCAATTTATTGAGCATTCTATTGATTTGTTAAAGAATGGTGGATATTTATGTTTTGTTACACCAAATAATTGGATGACTTACAACAATAATAATACCACATTAAAAAAATTATTAACCGAAGGTAGCTTTTTGGTGATTGACTACGATGTAAAAAAATTTTTCAAAGGTGTTGGTTCATCTTTTGTAGTGTTTATATGGCAAAAAGGAAAGTTTGAAAATATAACTTATGTTAAAAATAATTATTTGATAAAAGACGAACAAAAAGTTAGAATTCCAAATGATTTAAGCTTTATACCTCTTTATTTGTCCAACGAAACCATAAGTATAATACAAAAAACTATAATTAAAGAATATAATAATTTCACTTACCGCTGTGATTTGCATAATTTCACACAAAAATCTAAGCTTATCGATAAAAAGGATG
>CALEHZ010000063.1 GCA_937875715.1 uncultured Campylobacter sp.
ACACCGCTTAAATCAGTTTCATCATCTCTATTGTTAGCAAAAAATACGCCGTTATTGCACATAGCTTTAAAGACCTTTGGTGCGATATCCGTGCGGTAAAAGTCCCCAGCATAGTGAGCTTGCATATTTGTGCTAGTGTATTTTGTGATATTTACTGGGTGGTCTTCTCTTAGTGCTACATAGTTTTTCTCGCCTACTACTTCTTTTATAGCGTTCATTATCTCACGCCCATAAGTTTGGTTGCGATAATGAAGCGGATATTCATAAAAATACCAGCTTTTAGCAGAGATTGCGCCGCCACTTGTGCGATTTGCGTAGGCTGAGAGCTTGTCATTTACGCTATTTACTAGGTTTTCAAATGAAGTTTTATAGGTTGCGCCATTTGTATTGCCTGAGTTATTCTCGCCTTGACACCATATAATGCCAGCGAAAATGTTTTTCTCATTTAAATCAAGGGCTTTTTTGATATTATCTGTAAAGCCGTTTATTCTATTTGCGTCTAAAAAGTAGCTGATTTGCTGACCGCCATACGCATAAGGCACGACTATCACGCCATAATCATCAGGTATTACAGAGCAAATGAGATTAGCAAGTGGTAAGTGTATGCCTTTTGTGCCTTGCTGCGGCTTAGCTGGAGAGCCATTTGCACTAAAGCCTTGTGGGACGATTGTGTTCATATTTTGAAGGTTTTCAGCACAGTATGTTAAAGGCTTTTTTTCATTATCAATAGCTGATATTTGAAAAATTCTATTTTCATTTACAGCCACATCAAAGGCATTTACTTCGCCCTCATCATAGCCTACTGCGTTACTTTGCCCCCATACACCGACAACTACGAACTTATCATAGCTTTTAGCCGCAGCACCACCAAGGCTTAGAGTTTTAATCGTAGCTTGTCCGCTTTCATCTTTTTTGATAGCACTTAGGCTATTGTTTATTGTATCTATCACAAGTCCAGCTGAGTTTTGCTCCATTGCCTCACTTGCTTTATCAGCCACAGCAGAGCTGCCACCATTATTAGAAAAGTTAAAAATATTATAGTTTTTCAATTCTGTTCCTCTTTTAGAAAATTCATCCATTTTATAAAATTCATAAAATTCACTTTATAAAATTCGCCATTTGAGTTTATGCCATTTAATCGGCGAAGTATTGTGAGATGATTTTTGCCAAACTGAGCGAACGCGAATGAGACGGACTTAGCGTCCGCCCTTTGTGAAGCGTGAGCGAAGTTTGGTAAAAAGCACTCGCAAGACAAGCCGTATAAGAGGAGACACAATGGCTTTTATGAGAGCTGGAATTGCTTCTATGGAAGAAGCGTGGGCAAAGTGGGCTGACTATGAAACAGGTATTAAAAAAATAGGTTTTCAACACACTCCGTTTTTTAGCACTATTTCATCAGTAGCAGCAAAGGACAGAAGTGCTGATGTAAAAAACGGGCATATGTGGAACTATGACAAAGTGCCTGATGGGGACATTAACAATGCTTTTGTAGAAGGTGCAGATGCACCTGCTGCTAAAAGCTATCATGGCGAGAGCCTAAAAAATCACTATCAAATAGTAAGCAATACATTTGGCGTGACAGGCACTAGCAAAAAGGCTAGCTATATGAACGGAGAGAGCGTAGAGGCGTATCAAAGAAAACAAGCTGTATTAGAGCATACAATGACGATTGAAAAAATACTTTTAAGCGATCAAGCAGCGGTGCAAAGAGATGATGCTACTGCTGGAAAGTG
>CALEHZ010000064.1 GCA_937875715.1 uncultured Campylobacter sp.
CCAGCCATGGCAAAGCCGCGAGCACGCAGCTTATGAATTAGTGAATTTTTTAAATTGGCCAAGTTATAAAATAGAAGCTTCATCAGTAGCTAGTCCTTATATACACGAAACTAGTAAAAAAATAGCTGAGATGTTTGAAGAAGCTATTGCAAATGCACCATCTGTGCTTTTAATAGATGAAATGGATGCTTTTTTATCAAATAGGGATGGGGCACAACATCATAGTATAGAAGAAATAGCTGAGTTTTTGCGCAGAATTCCAGAAGCTATTGAAAACATGTTTTAATAATTGCTATGACAAACAAGCTTGATATGATAGATCCAGCTATTCTTAGAAGAGGGCGATTTGATCATAAAATTCTAGTTGATTATGCTAAGCCTGAAGAAATAGAACTTACGTTAAAAGCAAGCATAGCAAAAATATCAGCTTGTGATGATTTAAATATAAATTATTTTGCTAAAAAATTAGCAAATAGAGCTTTGTGTAGAAACGTTACAATCAGGCAAAGCGAATTCAAGATGAGTTAAGCACGGCAATAGTTAATAGATATTCACAAAATGAAGTAGATAATTATAATAATAAAGTAAGAGAAGCTGATATGCTAATAGATTGGTTTAATGTAAATTGCGCTGGGAAGCAATCCCGCTCAGCTTGTGAAGCTACAAAAGAATTAAACATAAAAAATGGTCTGCCATATCAAGATTGTAAGTAGTTTTAGCGTCTTTGGAATAATTTTTGCTTACATCCTTAAAAAATTCCACTTTTAAGGATATAATAATGTTTAATCTACAAACTAGTGCAAGCACTGAAAATAACGGCGTTTCATCACATTCTTCAAAATCGCATAAAAAAGATGATAAAAGTGGTGGCGGAGATTTTTTAGCCACTTTATTAAACACAATTAAAAAAGAAGAAAAACCAGTCTCAAATACGCAAAATTCATCTTTTGCTCAAAATTCACAAAACGCTCAAAACACACAAAATGCGCAAAATACACAAAATGTCCAAGAAAGACAAGGTCAAAATACAACGCAAAATAGCTATGAAGAAGTAGCTAGCAATGAAGAGCGCTTAAACATCGATGAAAAGGCGATTACCGCAGAAGAGCAAAAAAGCGCCACTCTTGAGAGTGTAGGCAGCAGTGATGAGGCGCAAAATAGCGAAAATTTGGCACTTAGCGATAATGAAACTATCGCAGATGATGAAACAGTCGCAAATAAAATAATTGAGTGGGTTGATGGTAAACCTGTGTTAAAAGAAAGTCCAATTACGCAAATTTTAAGCGTTTTAGAACTAGCAAATGGCGGTGAAATAGACAAATTGCCAGCTCTTAGCAAAGGGCTAGAAAAACTTATAAATATTGAATCAAATTTAAGTGAGCTAAAAAATGTAAAGGATCTAAAAGAGCTTATAAAAATTGCTGAAAAATTGGAGCTAAATCTTGGTAAAATCACTATTTCAGGCTCTGAATTAAAAGTGGTTAAAAATGCTTTTCCAAAATTAGCACAGGTTGAATTTTTTAAACCGGTTGAAGTGGCTCTAAACAAAGCAGTAGCACAAAATAAAGCACCAAGTCTGCCAAAAGCAAATATAAGCCTAGCAAGTCTTTTAAAAAGCGATTTGCCAAAGCCAACTACTATTACAAGTGCGATTGCTAGTGCTGCGATTGCTAGTAAAAATGAAACCAGCGTTATAAAAGCGCCACAAAATAGCTTACAAAGCATTTTAAACCACGATACAATCAAAAATAAGCCAAAAACTGAGGCAAAAACGGCTGTGGTAGCACCAAAAACTGAGCCAAAAATAGCTGCAAATGAAGTAGCAAAAGAAAATCTAAAAGAGCTTTTAAAAACAGCAAGTTCTAAAAAAGATGAAGCAAAAATTGATTTAAAAAATGAGCTTAAAACCGATGCAAAAGCTGAAATAAAGACGCCAATTTTAAACAAAGAAATAAATCAAGACCCAAATAAAGCCTTTGATGTGCAAAACTATCTAAATATGATTAGCAAAAAGGCTGCTGGAGAACAGGCAAACACACAAGAACTTAGCACTCCAAATACAGAAATTTCAAAGGATCCAAGCGATCCTGAGAGTCAAATCAAAGAACTTGGCAGCGATATAAAAAATAATCTTAGCCAAGAAAA
>CALEHZ010000065.1 GCA_937875715.1 uncultured Campylobacter sp.
TGAAAGATAAGGTCAAAAACGAGCACTTCCAGCACCCGTTTTTTACAATTAAGCCGAATTTTCTGCTTTCTTGGGGGTTGTGGGGGTTTTCTACTATATTTCCAAAGTTTATTTTGATGTTAAACTATTTGCTGGGGCGAGGGGTTTTTTAGCTCTTGTTAGTTTTTATTACTAATAGTGAAGCTGTTGCAAAGTAAGCCCCAGCGGATCACGAAAGCGGTGGAAAACATAGCCATTGTAGGCGACAACCGCAAAGCAATAAGCTAAAAACAAAAAGCTAAAAGCAAAAAGCTAAAAGCAAAAGTCGCAGAAAATTCGTGGAAAGTCGCAAGCAGTAGGCTGAATAGTAGAGTGCTTGGTGGTTCGCATCATTTTAAACTAAGGAGAATGGTGTGGAACATATAGATTATTTTATCGGTATCGATGTCTCAAAAAATAGTCTTAGCGTTTGTATTCTATTTGGGGATACTAAAAATTATTTTGAAATCGCAAATAAAAAAGGCGAAATTCTAAAATTCTTTGCCATGTATGGCAATCTAAAAAGCTACGCAGCTTTTGAAAATACAAATACTTACAATTATGATTTAATGAGAGCTTTTGATGAGCTTGGTTTGCCTTATACTAGACTAGATGCTTTTAAATTCTCTCACTTTTTAAAACACAGCTCACGGCTGAAAACTGATAAAGTAGATAGCTACGCAATAGCTTTGTATGCTAAAAAATTCTATGACGAGCTAGAAACTGGCAAGTTTGATGAAGAAATGGTGCTAATAAAAAGCTATCAATCAGCCTTAACGCTTATAAATAAAATCAATAATCAGCTTTTAAACTTTGAAGATGCCTTACAAAATGTAGGTAATGAAGAGTTAGAAAAGACATTTAAAAGGCTTATAAATAATCTTGAAATAGAAAAAAAAGATTTAGAAGATGAAGTTTATGAATATATAAAAAAGCTAATCCCTGAAACTGAAATGATTTTGGCTGAAAATAAAGGGCTTGGCAAGATGTTTGCTATATATGTGCTTCCGCTAATCTACGCAAGTAGAGAGCGAAAAGCAAAACAAATAGCTTGCTATATGGGGCTTGTGCCATTTGCAAAAGAAAGCGGAATAAGTGTAAAAATGAACGCTCATATAAGTGGTGGAGCAAGGCTTGCTAGGCGGGCTCTCTTTATGGCTAGTCTTAGTGTGTGTCGCTATCATCCGTTTTTTAGCGAAAAATACAACGCACTTGTTCGTCGTGGCAAGGCTAAGAATGTAGCTCACTTAGCGATTTGTCGCAAAATGGTAGTTTATGTAAAAAGAAAATATTTCAATTAGGAGGAATGTGAAATGAAAATAAATCTAACTGAAATTTACGCTGGGCTTAAAGCTTACAGGCACGAGCGTGTTTTGACAGCTGAAAATCAAAAGGCTGGGTATATCGTAAATGTAATGGAAGAGCTTGGCGAACTTGCAGAAGCTTTAAGAGATTTTGAAAAAATTAAAAACGGCGAACAAGTAGTCAAAAAATATATCGCTAGCGAGTGGAACGAGAATAATGCTAAATACGCATTGATTAAATATAAAAAAGTTACTTTAGCTGATGCAGAGCACTCAATTATTGATGCTCTTTGCGATATTAGTGTTTATACCATTAACGCTGGGGCGGATATACCTTGCGAGTATAAGCTGACTGATTTTGACTTGAAAGATTTTGATTGTTTTTGTGTAGAGATAGGTCTTTTAATAGCAAATTGTGGAACGCTTAGCACAGGTTTAAAAGATAATGGCACTTGGTATTATAAATATTTTGGCGATGTTTTAATTGACTGTGCTAAGCTTTGTGAAAAATACGGCTTTAATTTTGAAGTCGCAATGCTTGAAACGATTAGAGAGATTTCAAGCAGAACAGGCAAATACGATGAAAACGCTAAAAAGTGGGGAAAAGATGAGAGCGATGAAGCCAAAGCTAAATGGTATAAAGCCGACTTTGAAAAAGCAAGGATAGAAAAATGAGCGATAAAAAAATCTATATAGCAAAATTAAGTGGTGGCAAAGATAGCACAGCGATGGTGGATTTATTACTAAGGAATAAATATCCACTTGATTATATTCTTTTTTGCGACACGCTGGCTGAATTTTCTCAAATGTATGAATATTTAGACAAATTAGATGCGTATTTCAAAAAAGCTTATAACAAAAGCATAACACGCACAAAGCCAAAAAAGAGCATAGCTGACGCGCTATTTAGCAAAGTAACTAAGGGCGAACATAAAGGCTTTATAAAAGGGGCGTTTTTGCCGCAAATGGGCTACTGCGATTGGCGGCTATACTCTAAGCTACACACCGAAGACGATTTTATAAAAAGCTTAGGTGTGAGTAAAAAAGATGTAATCACATATCTTGGAATTACGATTGACGAAGTAAAAAGGGCTGATTTAGAAAATTCACAGCTGAAATATCCGCTTATTACGGATTTTAAAATGACTGAAAACGATTGTAAAGAGTATTTAAAAGAGCGTGAATTAGAAAATCCGCTGTATAGACACTTCACACGCACAGGATGCGCTTTTTGTCCTGCTCAGTCAATGAATGCGAAGTTTAATCTATGGAAACACTATCCAAAAGAGTGGGAGCGATTAAAGACTTATGAAAAAGCCTTAATAGAAAAAGAGAAAAACGGCGAACAAGTTTATAATAAATACTGGTTTAATAAGTGGAGCTGTGACGAACTAGAAGCGAAGTTTAAGGCTGATAACTGCGACGAGCTTTTTGACGATGAGCCTTTAAAAGATTGTTTTTGTAAGTTTTAGGAGAATGAAATGAGCGAAGTAAAAGATATTTTAATGGCTATTATAAATGTTCAAAGCGAAAATGAAAAAAATCTCATCTCTAAACTTGCAGGTGAGATGGTTGAAATTGATGAAAAAATTGTAAAACTAGACAATATGCTAGAAAATTATAAGCATAAAAGATTAGATTTTGAGCTTAATAGCCCCGATTTATTAAAAACACAGTTGGAAATAATGAAAGCCTATTCTGCTGTTTTAGCAGCTAGAATAAACCTTCTTTTTCATAATTTCCCTCCAAATATTTTTAATAAAAACTTATCATAAAATTAAAAAATGAATAGACTTTTTGAGATTGATGGGCGGCGAGTTGAATATCTGGGCTCGTCAGTTATAAAATTGCACGATAATCCAAAAAGCTTAAATTGTGAGCTAGATCGTGAGCGTGTAGAAGTAAGAGCAGATTATCATTTTTTAGATAGTGGCGAAAAAATAAGCTATGTTTATAAGACTACCAGAAATACCAGATGGTAAAAAGGATTTTAAAATGAGTGAAGTAAAAGAGATTTTAATTGAGCGTGCTAAAACGCACGGAAATGTGGATAATGTGGGGCTTGTGTATAGACTTTTACACAAAGCACTTTATGTTGGCAGAAATGGTAATGATGATTATTCATCAGTTCAAGAGCTAGTATTAGACTCTATTTTTATAAAACTAGCAAGGATTAGTTGTGGAGACCCTAATTTCAAAGACCACTGGCTAGACATAGCAGGCTATGCTACTTTGGTAGTTAGAGAGCTTGAAGCTCAAAATAAAGAGCAGGATTTTTAAATGAGAAAGCTTGATAATGCTATAAAAGAAAACTTAGGCACGCAAATGGGCGAGTGGCTAAGCGAATTAAGGCAAATGCGTAAGAGCGTAAAAAGTGGCACTGCGTTAAAGCGAATTTGGCTTATCGATATTCAAACATTTAATGGTGGCAAAGAATATGAAAGTGGCTGTGGATTTAGTCCTTGCTTTTTTGGCACGCTAAAAGATTGTCAAAGTGCTATAAGAGTAGCATTAACAAGCATTTTCAAAGAGTGTGAAAAACAAAAATATAAACCAAGAATTGTAACTAGCTTTGAAGATGCGAAAATCGCTAAAGGGGCGTGTAGAATATACTACACGATTAAAGGCAAGAATTGCTATAGAGAATTAAAGCCTACTTCTTTTGAACTAGCTGATAGCTTAGAGACTGCTAAGAAAATAATGGAGATTTAAAATGGATGTATTTACACAAATAAGCGTATTAAAAAATGCTGAGCGATGCGTGAAAATTTCTATAAGTAGAGCTATAGAAAATTACATAAGCAAAAAAATCACAAAAGATGAATGCATACTAATCATCCACGACAATATAAAAAATTTAGAAGCAATAAGGAGAGAAATAAATGAGCTTTAATAAAGTGATAATGGAAGGGCATTTGTGCCGTGATGTAGAAATCAAATTCGCACAAAATACTGGTAAGCCGTATGGCAGAAGTAGTATAGCTGTAAATAGTGTAAGTGGTAGCGCAGAAAATCGCCGTGAAGAAGTGTGCTTTATAGATGTAGTGTTTTTTGGCAGGACTGCTGAGATAGCTAATGAGTATTGTCATAAAGGCTCGCATGTGCTGCTTGATGGAATGCTTCAATACGAAACATGGACTGACCAAAACGGACAAAATAGATCAAAACATTCTATGAAGGTTGAGAGCTTACAAATGCTAGATACTAAAAAGCCAGACCCAGCGGGGCGTGAGCAAAATTCAAACGATGAAATTTTGAATTTTCTAGC
>CALEHZ010000066.1 GCA_937875715.1 uncultured Campylobacter sp.
TTTTAGAAAATTCAAAATATATTTTTCAGAAAATCAAAAACTGAATTTTCTAAAAAATTAAATACCCCCAACAGTCCCCCAAAACCAGCAGCGACACGAAGTCAGAAAATTCAAAACTTACAGTAATGTTTGAATTTTCTAAAATATCGTTTTTGCCGTGATTTAAAAAGCTTTTTACCACACTTTTTGAGCGAGAGATTTTCTCATCAATTTTGCTTAAATGCGAAGTGCTAAAAAGCATCAAATCACGCAGGATTTCACGCTCTTTCCAGCCTGGATAGACATTGTAGCTGATATAAGCAAGTCCGCTTGGCGCTAGGCATTTTTGAGTAAGTTTTAAAAGTGCGTCTTTTACCCCGTCTGCTACCCAGCTATACACGCCATGAGCGATGATATAATCAAACTTTCCAAGTTCATTTAAAGCTATTTCATCTTTTACAAGCTCGCAAATGTCAGCGCAGATGAAATGAGCGTTATTAGCTCCAAGCGTTTTGGCTAGATTTTTGGCACCATTTATTTGTTCAGGGCTAATGTCAATGCCTACAATTTGGCTAGCTGGAAAATTCAAAGCAAAATAAAGTATATTTCCACCAAACGAACAGCCAATTTCAAGCACTCTAGCCTTTTTTATATCACAGGTTTTAAGCCCTAAAAGCGTGCCAATCGCAGCAAGGTGCATGGGCGAACTAGCCTTAAAAGCACGGCTTGTATAAGGTAAATCTTTATAAGTTTGTTTCACATTTTGAGCCAAATTTTTTATTGATTGGGCTGAATTTTTTGCTTTATCCACTTTTTTGCCTTTAAATTTTTGTAAAATTCTAGCAAAAAATTCGCAAATAAAAAAGATTTAAAAGCTATTTTTTAGGCAACTTTTGCTAAAATTGCCGCTTTATTTTTTTGGGATTTGTTTATGAAAAAGGTTCATTTTATCGGTATTGGTGGAATTGGAATTTCTGCTATTGCTAGATTTTTATTTGAGCAAGGCTACATTATTTCTGGGTCTGATGTAAAAGAAAGCGAAGTTACAAAAGATTTAGCAAGTGCTGGCATGAGCATCACTGTGCCGCACTGCGCACAAGCAGTTTTAGACGCAAAGCCTGATTTTGTGGTTTATTCAGCTGCCATAAAAGAAGGCAATGAAGAGCTAATAGCTGCTAAAAACGCTGGAATCAAGTGCCTTTCAAGAAAAGAAGCCTTGCCACTTGTGCTAAAAGATAAAAAGGTCTTTGCAGTAGCTGGAGCACATGGCAAAAGCACGACAAGTGCGATGCTAGCAAGTCTTTTAAAAGGCAGTGTGATAATCGGCGCTATCTCAAAGCAATTTGGCTCAAATATGAAATACGAACGCAGTAAAAATGTGATTTTTGAAGCTGATGAGAGCGATTCAAGTTTTCTTAACTCAAATCCGTATTTAGCAGTGGTGACAAATGCTGAGCCTGAGCACATGGAGCATTATGATTATGATTTAGCTAAGTTTCATGCTGCTTATAGGGGCTTTTTGGAGCGTGCGAAGGTGCGTGTGCTAAATAGCAGCGATGAATTTTTAGGCTCGCTAAAAATGGAGCACATAAGTCTAGCAAAAAGCGATATAAGCGACATTAAAGTGGTTTTAAGAGATAATGAGCCCTATACTAGCTTTAATCTAAAAGGCCTGGGGCGTTTTGAGGCTTATGGAGCTGGCGAGCATATCGCTGTGGATGCGTCATTGGCGATTTTGGCGGCAAATTGTGAGATTGGCTTAGAAGAAATCCGCGCAAGACTAAAAGATTATCGTGGCATAAAAAAGCGCTTTGATATACTAGTAGCTAAAGAAGATTATGCTCTAATTGATGATTATGGTCATCATCCAACAGAGATCGCAGCTACGCTAAACTCAGCCAAAGTTTATGCTAATTTGCTAGGACTTAGCAAGATTACTGCGATTTTTCAGCCGCATCGCTACACTAGGCTAAAGGCGAATTTAGCTGGCTTTAAAGAGTGTTTTAAAGGTGCTGATGAGCTTGTTGTTTTGCCTGTGTTTTCTGCTGGTGAGGAGCCAAATGATATTGATTTGAAGGCTGAATTTTCTGGAGCCACTTTTGCTGAAAAGCTAGAGAGAAATGGTGATTTTATCAGCTTTAGCGATAGTTTTGGTGTAAGGCATAAACTAAATGATGGGCTTGTAATTGGCTTTGGTGCTGGCGATATTAGCTATCAGCTAAGAAAAGATGTGGCCCAGCAGCTTTAAAAAATTCACTTTGCCAAATATGCGCAAATTATGGCTAGTTCATAAAAAGGCTTAG
>CALEHZ010000067.1 GCA_937875715.1 uncultured Campylobacter sp.
GCCGAATTTTATAAAATTCAAAATTTTTTGCTGAATTTTTTGCTAAAATTGACGCTTTTAAAAAATTCAAAACTTTAAAGAAATATCATGGAATCATTTATTACAGGACTTTTAATTGGTTTTGGTGTGGCACTGCCTATTGGGCCGCTTAACATTTTAATTATGAATTATTCTTTAAGTTCGTTTAAGCAAGGTTTTGCGCTTGGCTTTGGGGCGATGTGTGCTGATGTGATGCTGTTTTTGCTCTCAAGTGCTGGTGTGCTAGTGCTCTTAAATCACGGCTGGGTGCTAAAAATTCTAGCAATTTTTGGCTCGGCTTTTTTATTATACATGGCTTATTCTGGCTTTAAAAACGCAGGAGGAATGCATGCTAAAATTACTAGCGCAAAGCACGAAGAAGGCGTGATTAGCTGCTATATAAAAGGACTTCTTTTAAATAGCATAAATCCTTTTGTGGTGGGCTTTTGGCTCTCTCTTTCGTCTGTAGTCTCTAGCACAAAAGAGCCGATTTATGGCGTTTTAGGCGTGGTAATTGCTTTGTTTTTGTGGATTTTAGGGCTTAGTTTTGCCATAAGCAAGGCAAAAAAGCTAATTAGCGATAATATTTCTAAAAAACTTAGTATTTTTTCAGCATTTTTAATGCTAATTTTTGCTATTCTTGTGATTTTCAATACTTTTATAAAGGGGTCTTAAAATGAAAACGATTGAGATATTAAACGAGCTTTTAAGGTTTAAAAGCATCACGCCAAATGACGATGGAGCGATGAATTACATAGAAATGCTTATGAGTGATTTTAAGGCTATAAATGTAGATGAGGACAATACAAAAAATCTAATTTTGATTAAAAAATTCGGCGAAGGCGAACATCTTTGTTTTGCTGGACATGTCGATGTAGTAAAGCCTGGAATTGGCTGGAATAGCGATCCTTTTGAGCCACTTGAAGAAAATGGCTTTATTTACGCTCGTGGTGCACAGGATATGAAAGCTGGTTTGGCTGCTTTTTTCTCAGCTTCTTTACAGGCTCATGAATCACGCTTTGATGGGACTTTGAGCATGATTATTACCAGCGATGAAGAAGGCGATGGCAAGCACGGCACAAAAATAGCACTTGAATATATGAAAAATAATGGAATTTTGCCTGATTTTGCTGTGGTGGCTGAGCCAACTTGCTCTGTTTTTGGCGATACGATAAAAATTGGTAGACGCGGCTCAATCAATGGCACAATCATCATTAAAGGCAAACAAGGACACGCAGCTTATCCGCAAAATTGTATAAATCCAGTCCATCAAATGGCGCAGGTTTTAGCAAAATTTGCTGGGCACGATATGGATAGTGGTAATGAAAGTTTTGAGCCAAGCAAGATTGTAATTACCGATATTAGAGGCGGATTAGAAGCAGTAAATGTAACTCCAAGTGAAGTAAAAATAATGTTTAATGTAAGAAATTCTAATCTAACTAGCCTTGAAGATGTGGAAAACTACACCAAAGCTGTGTTTGCTGGGCTCGATTATGAATTAAAAATAGAACAAACTTCAAAGCCGTATTTAAGCGATAAAGATAGTAAAATAGTGCGAGCACTAAGCCTAGCGATTGAGAAAAACTGCGGCAAAATTGCAACTCTTAGCACCTCAGGCGGCACAAGCGATGCAAGGCACTTAAGCGAGTATGGCATAAGCGTGGTGGAATTTGGCGTGTGCAATGATACAATTCATCAAATAAACGAGCGTGTAAGCATCCAAGAAGTAAAAAATCTAAGGCAAATTTTTTGGGATTTGATAGATAGTTTTTAACTAGATTTAAAGCTAGTTTTGCTAAAATGAGCAGATTTTTTTGGCAAAATTTGGAGAAGCAAATGAAAACTAAACGTGTTTTGGTTAAATTTTCTGGCGAAGCATTAGCTGGAAGTAGCGGTTTTGGCATAGATACTGACATTTTAAAATACATAGCTAGCGAGATAAAATCGCTCTCAATGGCTGGAATTGAATGCGGTATCGTAATCGGCGGTGGAAACATCATCCGTGGCGTAAGTGCTAGCCAAGGCGGGCTAATAAAACGCACCAGTGGCGATCATATGGGAATGCTTGCTACTGTGATAAACGCAATTGCACTAAAAGAAGCAATTGAGCATTTTGGCATAAATGTGCGCGTCCAAAGCGCTATTAAAATGGAAGCGATTTGCGAGACTTTCATCATGGGCAGAGCAAGCAGACATTTACAAAAAGCTCGTGTGGTAATATTTGCCGCTGGAACTGGAAATCCATTTTTTACCACTGATACAGCTGCTACTTTAAGGGCTGTTGAGATCGAAGCTGACATGATCGTAAAGGCTACAAAGGTAAATGGCGTCTATGACAAAGACCCGATGAAATTCCCTGATGCTAAGCTTTTAAGCCAAATAAGCTACGATGAGGCGATGAAAGATCATATAAAGGTGATGGATGATACGGCGATCGCTCTAGCTAAGGATAATAAATTGCCGATTGTGGTTTGTAATATGTTTGAGCCTGGTAATTTGGCTAAAATTATCGTAGATGACGACCTTAGCGGCTGTTCTATTGTAAAGTGAATTTTATAAAAAAGGAAAAAAATGAGAAGCGAACAAATAATTACAAAAGCCTTAGAGCGAGTTGGCGATGATAGATATAAACTCTCTATAATCGTGGCAAAAAGGGCAGAACAGCTAGGTGCTGGTGCTCAGCCTTTGATAGAAAATTGCTCAAAAATGAAGAATGTAGATATCGCCCTAAGAGAAATCGCAGAGGGCAAAATACTAGTTGAAGAGTAGAATTTACTGCGCTTTGCTGGATGAAATTTTTGCTTTACCCTGCTGGGTGAATTTTATAAAATTCAGGCTGAATTTTTTGGAATTTTATAGAATTTTATAAAATTCAAGTTGTGAATTTTATAAAATTAAATTTTTTGAATTTTTTAAAAAATTCAGCCTTTGAATTTTTTGAATTTTATAAAATTCAAAAATAAAAAATATAAAAAGAGAATAGTTTGAACATAAGTGACAATAGCCTAGAAGAACTAATTAGCCGAGTTTTAGCTTGCCATGATATAGAGGGCGCAAAAGATATTTTATATAGCGTCACAAAGCCTACTGGAATGCTTTTAAAAGCTGTGGATTATTGCATCAGCTCACACGAAGGGCAAAAGCGAAAAAGCGGCGAACCATATGCAATTCATCCGATTTTAGTAACTAGCTTTGTAGCACATATGGGCGGCGATGAAAGTATGCTCATTGCTGCTTTACTCCATGATGTAGTAGAAGATACTGAGTGCGATGAAGACCAACTTACCTTTGATTTTGGCAAAGATGTCTGCTCGCTCGTAAATGGGCTAACAAAAATCGTAGCTATTCGCAAAGACGAACTAGCAGGTAGTGGCTCAAATGAAAAGCTAAGTGCTTCGGCGATGACCTTTCGTAAGATGCTTTTAGCTAGCATTGAAGATGTTCGTGTGCTATTTATAAAGCTTTGCGATAGACTTCATAATATGCTAACTTTAGAATCTTTACGCCCAGATAAGCAAAAACGCATTGCTGAAGAGACTTTGATGGTATATGCGCCAATTGCTCACAGGCTTGGAATTTCAGCTGTTAAAAATATTTTAGAGGACTTAGCTTTTAAATACGCAATGCCAGAAGAATACGCTAAAATCGATGATTTTATCAATGATGGCAAACAGCAGCTACAGCTAAAAATCAATGCTTTTAGCCAAAAAGTAAGTGAACAGCTTTTGGCAAATGGATTTAGTGAAGATAGCTTTGAGATTCAAAAGCGGATAAAACACTATTATTCAATTTATCTAAAAATGCAGCGAAAAGGCATAAGTTTAGAAGAAATTTTAGACCTTTTAGCTGTTAGAATTTTGGTCTCAAACGAGCTTGATTGCTATCATGTGCTAGGCATTTTACACACAAACTTTAATCCACTTATAGCTAGATTTAAAGACTATATCGCCTTGCCAAAGCAAAATGGATATCGCACGCTACACACCACGCTTTTTGATGATAAAAGCATAATCGAAGCGCAGATTCGCACCTTTGATATGCATAAAACTGCTGAGTATGGCTTAGCAGCTCACTGGAAATACAAGCATTCTAGCACTGCGCCGATTAAAGCTGAGTGGCTAAAAGACATCGGTCAAATTGACGAAAAAGAAAAAAATGTAGAGGATTTATACGAGTTTGCCAAAGATAGTTTATATGTAGAAGATATTGCTGTGTATTCGCCAACTGGGCGTATTTTCACGCTGCCAAGAGGCGCTACGGCGCTTGATTATGCTTATGAAATTCACTCAGAGGTAGGATTGCACGCAAATGAAGCCTATATAAACCGCCAAAGAGTGCCACTTTTAACCGAGCTTAAAAATGGTGATATTGTAAGAATAGTAACTGGCGATGAGCCAAAGCTTCGTTGCAGCTGGCTTGATAGCGTAAAAACCGGTAAAGCAAAAATCACAATTCGCAATTACTGCCGTCAAAAACTGCGTGAAATAAACGAAAAAGTGGCTAGAAAAATTCTAAAAGCCACCTTTATGAGCGATGAAAATAAAGTAGAAAAGTGGCTAGAAGCAGAAAATTTAAGCAAAAAAGTTGCTAAGGTATCGGTGGATTCTATATTTTTACAAGATGTTGTAAATGCTCTTAAAAAATATGCCAAGGATAAAATTCTAGGCTTTGGCAGCAAATACGAGATAAAAAAACAAAAATGCGATCATATCGTAATTTATAGCAATTTTAAAATAAATAGGGCTGAGTTTGATTATTGCTGTAATCCTAAGCGTGGCGATGATATAATGGGCTTTCGCAGCTCTCATACTGCTACTATACATCACAAGCTTTGTGAAAGGGCTTTAAAGCTAATTGACCAAGGCAAAGAAATGATTTTTGTAAAATGGGCTAGAAATGCACCAAACCGCTATAAGCTCATTTTAAGCATAGAAAATAAACGTGGTTCGCTGGCTAGCTTTTTATATGATTTATCTAAAAAAAATGTGGATTTGGTTACAATTACATTAAATGAAAGCGGAGATGAGGCAAGTGCGGATTATTTTGAGCTTATAATTCAAGTAAGCGAAAATGTTGATATAGAAGCAATTAGCAAGTTTTTAAAAGATAAATATAAAATCATTGAGTTTAGCTCGCTTGCCGATGCGTATTCAAACTAAAAGGATGAGAAATGAATATAAATGAGATTATTAAAGAGCTTAAAAAAGGTGTGGCTGAGATAATTGACTTTGAGCGAATAGAAAAGTTAATAAAAGATTATTACGAAAATGGAACTGAATTTTATGTAAAAATCGGTATGGATCCCACAGCGGCTGATTTACATTTAGGTCATACTGTGGTTTTAAATAAACTTGCTTTTTTACAAAAGCACGGCGCTAAGGTTCAGTTTTTAATAGGTGATTTTACCGCTAGAATTGGCGATCCAACTGGCAAAAGTGCCACAAGAAAAGTTCTAAGCGCTGATGAGGTAGAAAAAAACGCAAAAACATATAAAGAGCAAGTTTTTAAGGTGCTTGATCCTGCTAGAACCGAGGTGCTTTTAAACTCAAAATGGCTTGATAAACTTGGCGCTGGTGGGCTTATTGCCTTAGCTGGGACTTTTAGTGTAGCTAGAATGCTTGAGCGAGATGATTTTACTAAGCGTTATAAGGCTGAGCAAAGCATAGCAATTAGCGAGTTTTTGTATCCACTTTTACAAGGATATGATAGCGTGGAGCTTAAAAGCGATATTGAGCTAGGTGGCACAGATCAAAAGTTTAATTTGCTTATGGGGCGCACACTTCAACGCACTTATAATGTCGGCAAAGAACAAGCCGTTTTAATGATGCCTTTGCTAGTAGGCATGGATGGCGCAAACAAAATGAGCAAAAGCCTAGGAAACTACATAGGCATAGCAGAAGAGCCAAATGTGATTTTTGCTAAGGTTATGAGTATAAGCGATGAGCTTATGTGGGAGTGGTATTTGCTACTTTCAAATAAAAGCGTGGATGAAATAAACGCACTTAAAGCTAGTAATAATCCTATGGAAGCTAAAAAAATGCTTGGTGCTGAGCTTGTGGCACGCTTTTATGATGAAAATAGCGCAGTTTTGGCTAGAAGCGAGTGGGAGAGCGTTCATAGTAAAGGTGCTTTGCCAAGCGATATGAAAGAATTCGAAAGTAGTGAGAAAATTTGGATAGTAGAGGCTTTAAAGCTTTGCCAGATTTGCGCCTCAAGCTCTGATGCAAGGCGTGCTATCAAAGCAAACTCAGTAAGCGTAAATCAAGCTAAAATCAGTGATGAACAAATGTATTTAGAAAAAGGCGAATACATACTTCAAATGGGTAAAAAATCTTTTGCAAAATTAGTAGTAAAGGGCTAGGATGGAATTAAAATCTTTAAAAATAGGCAAATATGAAATAAAATATCCTATAGTTCAAGGCGGAATGGGGCTTGGAATTAGCTGGGATAAACTAGCTGGGTCAGTGAGTGCAAATGGAGCTCTGGGCGTAATAAGCTCAGTTGGAACTGGGTATTATGAAAATTTAAAATACGCTGCAAAAGAATTAAAAGAAAAGCCCTTTGATAGCGTGAATTTCTACTCTCATGATGCCTTTAAAGCAATAATTGATAATGCTAGAAAGATTTGCGGTGATGCGCCACTAGCAGCAAATATAATGTGTGCTTGTAATGACTATGCTAGAATCGTGCGTGATGCTTGCGAACATGGAATAAACATTATTATTTCAGGTGCTGGTCTGCCTACTTCTTTGCCTGAGTTTACAAAAGATTTTAAAGAAGTGGCTTTGGTGCCAATCGTAAGCTCAGTTCAAGCGCTAAAAATTATTTGTAAGCGCTGGCTAAGTCGCTATGGGGTGCTGCCTGATGCTGTGGTGCTAGAAGGGCCACTTTCTGGTGGGCATCAAGGTTTTAGCTATGAGCAGTGTTTGGATCCAAATTATCAGCTTGAAAAGCTTATTGCGCCTGTTGTAGCTGAGGCAAACGAATGGGCAAAAGAAGCAGGCCGTCCAATACCAGTAATCGCAGCTGGTGGAATCTGGGATCACGATGATATCATTAAAGCAATGGATCTTGGCGCAAGTGGCGTTCAAATGGGCACTAGGTTTATTGGCACCTTTGAGTGTGATGCGCATGAAAACTTTAAAAAAGTGTTAATAGAAGCAAAAAAAGAAGATATTGAGCTTTTTAAAAGCCCGGTTGGATATCCAGCACGCGGAATTCGCACAAATTTATTTAAGCTAATTGAAGAAAAAATCGCTCCAAAAATTGAGTGTATAAGCAATTGTGTAAGTCCTTGTAACCGCGGCGTGGGGGCTAAAAAAGTAGGATATTGTATAGCTGACCGCCTTTACGATGCCTGGGCTGGGCGAACTGAAACTGGATTATTTTTTACTGGTGCAAATGGATATAAACTAAAAGAAATTATAAGCGTAAAAGAGCTAATCAAAAAGCTAGTTCATGGGGAAAATGCGTAGATTTTTAATTTTACTAGTGTTTTTTACTAGCGTAATTTTTGGTGCTTGTGATTTTAGTGGCTTTGATAAAAGATTTAGCACTGCTAGCAAAAAAGACAAGCAAGAATTACACAATGAAGTAAAAAGCGCTTATATAAAAGCTGTAATAAATGATGATAAAAGCTGTAAAATTGAGAGCTTAAAGCGCCTGATAATCGCTTCAAAGACACTTGGTGTTTCAAGTGCTAATTTTGAAAAAGAACTTGCTGGGCTTGGAGTAAAAGTCCAGCAAAATATTACAAAAAAATCAGAAAATTCAAAAGTTTCAGAAAATTCAGAATATTCAAAAAATTCAACTGCGGTAGATAAAAAAGCAAAAAATTCAAAGCAGATAGAAAAATCAGAAAATTCAAAAAATTTAGAAAATTCAAACTTGCCTATGATTACAAAAATCACAAA
>CALEHZ010000068.1 GCA_937875715.1 uncultured Campylobacter sp.
ATATCAACATTTTCTGTCTTTGTCTCGGTGCTAACTACGGTGTTTTGGATTTGATAATTTATATTATCGCCTACTGAAATCAATGCTTGTTGGTTATTCATAGTCATTATTTTTGGACTTGAAACTACTCTAGTAGTTCCTGTAGTTTCCAAAAAATTCAGCACGCCATCAAGGTTTATATTTATAGCACCTTGTAAAATAAATCCACCTTTTATAGCACTTGTGCTTGGTGTAACCACATCCCATGCACCATTTTTCCATCTACCAAAGGCAAATTGTGATGGAGTGTTTGGATTGCCATTTAAATAGCTATTAAAGCCTAGATTAAACTTTGACCAATCAACTCCCCTAGAATATTCATTATTTAGCTCCACTGAGACGATACGCACATCGATCATTACTTGCTTTTTAAGGCTTTTATTTACTTTTTTAATATAATCTTCTACTCTTTCAAGCTGAGATTTTGTGCCAGTAATGCTTACTAAGCCGGCATTTGAGTTTATTACAGGCGCTGGGGCTTTAAATCCTTCTTTACCATTATTCATAATAGCTTCTATTTGAGTAGCCATTTGTTCCCAAAAATCAAACTTTTCAGTAGTTTCAATGATATTGTCTTGTTGGTCTAGAGCAGTTCCTGTGTTGTTTTGATTTGTCATATCATCTAGCTGAACAGGTGCTGAATCAGCTGAAGCTTTTACTACAGCACGACCTTGTCTAATTGAGGTTATGTAATCAACTTTAAATGTTTTTGTTGCCACAGAAGATATGCTTAAAATATTGCGCTTAAAAGTATAGAGCAAATCATTTTGAGTTAGCAAGATATCAAAAATATCATGTAAGCTTAAATCTTTTATATTTAAGCTTGCTACACCTTGTTCTAAAACCTTTAAGGCAGCATCATCATTGCTTTTTACAATCATGCTAAAATCGCATTCGTTTGAGAGCTGGTCTAGAATTTCTCTTATATTTGTTTGCTGGGCAACTTTAACGCTAAAAACTCTAGCAGAGCAGTTTTGTGCCTGAGCACTAAGCGCTAAAGCACACAAACAAGCAATAGCTAAAATCATTTTATTTAACATAAATTTCATTATTGTATTCCTTTTTTATTATTTCTATACTTTGTTCGCCAGAATCATTTTCAAGTATGATGCTATCTTTTAGGATATTTGTAATTTTTTGGTTATCATTTATCTTACTATTTATACTATACCATTTATTTGCTATTTTAACTCTGCGTCCTACTATGGCTTGAATTTTATCAATACTAGAATTTTTTACATCGCCTATGCTGCTAGTGCGCGTAAGAACATTTGATGGCACACCGCTAATAGCCCCATCACGATAAAATGGATCAGAAATATTTTGTAGTATTGAAGTATCTATTTTTCGTATTTCTTTCATATTTTCTATTTGTTTATTTATGTTTATATTACTAGTTTTATTAGCATCTGCGGCATAAATAAAAGAAAATAAAAAGAAAAAAACTATAAGTTTATTCATTTTTAAATCCCCAAGTTATTATATTAACAAAGCCTTTTAGTCCGTTATTTTGGCTTGAAATGTCCAAAGATGAAATATCGCTAATTTCACTGGTGCTTTCTAAATCATACAAATATCCAATCACAGAATCAAATCTTTTAGCATTAAAGCTTACATTTACATCATACATAGGCGCTAAAACTCTTGTTTGCATTTCTGTAGTTAAATTTTTAATATTTGTTACTTCAATATTTCTTTGTAAGGCTTTATTTGCTACTTGATTTATATGCGCATTTAAGCCATCTGGGTGAAAAAAGTTTTTAGCAAATGAGTTTACATTATCAACATAAAGTTTTTTTTGTTCTTCAAGCTGAGCTATTTTATTGTTATTTGCATCTAAGGATTTGCCTTGTCTTTGTATCGCTTTTCTTATCTCATCTGGGTCGCTTATTTTTTGGATTTGTGTTCTAGTGTTTTGAAGCGAGGCATTAAAATAATCTCTCACATCAGCAGTAAGCGGCTCGATAGCTACATAAGAAAAATAAAGTATAGCAACAAAAATACCCATAAAATATATTCTTTTATTTTTACCTTGAAAATATTCGTCTAGCTTTTCTAATTGTGTTTCTAAATCTATCTTCATTGCACAAAACCTATTGTTATATTGCTTTCATAATAGCGATTTTTATCAGCTTTATCATTTGATTCCTTTAGTCTAATTTCCTTTGTTGTTATATTATACTTAATGGAATTATTGATATTTTCTATAAGTTGCGTGATTTTAGAATCTTTATCGCTAAGAAGTGAAATTTTCACATCTTTATTGGTTATTTTGATATTAGTAGCATAGACATTAGCTTGGCTTATAAAATTCGATATATCATATAAAAATTCAGACCTAGCTTTATAGTCTAGCTTTTTGCTTCTGCTATCATCTATTAGCCTTTTGCTAATTTGTATGTTTTCTTCTAGTTTTTGAATTTTATCTAGTTGAGCTTTTAGATTATCCTCATTTGCTTTGTGCTCTGGTTCTAGCAAGCTTACTTCGTGTTTTTTTTGTTCTAAAACTGAATTTTCATATCTATCTAAAGAAAAATAATACCCAGCCGTAATTAGATTTATAACTGGCAAGATAAGCGCTAAAATACAAGCTACGCCTGTAACTGCTAAAAACTGCCCACCATCACGTTTTAAAAAGCTTGGTGGACGCAAAAATGGGCTAAAGTTTAAAGCAGTGCTAGTTTCTATTTTAGCAGCATTTTTAGCATATAAATACGCAAGAGTATTCATACAGCTTGGATCAAGGTCAGCGCCTTCGATTTTTTTATTAAAATCAAAATCCTTTGTATCAATCAAAACTCTTTGAGAAATAAGCTGTGAAAGTCCTGGTATCAAGCCTATGCTAGAACCTACAAAAACCTTTGAAACTCCGGCATTTTGTAAGCTTGAAATTCCATTAAATAAATCTGAGATATAATAAGCCATATCATCTAAAACGCTTAATATGTCCCCATTTGTAC
>CALEHZ010000069.1 GCA_937875715.1 uncultured Campylobacter sp.
CATGATTCATGGCTTGGTTCGCTTGGCATTAAAAAGCCAAAATCGTGGGAGGATTTTTATAAAAATCATTATGGCAGAAATCCTACTTTAAAGCCTATAAATGAACATGCGGTTAATTTTTTGATTAACACAATTAGAGCAAATCCAAACGAAGTAACAATAGCATCCATTGGTCCTGCTACAAATCTAGCCCTAGCTATAAGAATAGCCCCTGATATCATACCGCTTATAAAGCGCGTGGTTTATATGGGCGGGGCATTTTATCAACAAGGCAATGTAACCCCAACTGCTGAGTTTAACTGGTGGATAGACCCAGAAGCAGCGCAAATCACGCTTAGATCGCCTTTTAAAGAGCAAGTGATTTTTGGGCTTGATGTGTGCGAAAAAGTAAAATTTCGCAAAAAACACTATGAGCAGTTTATAAAAACCATAGCAAAAAGTGGCGAGCTTGAAATAATCAAAAAAAGCCAAGTAGGGCAAATGTTTGAGGGGCAAAATGGAGAAAATGTGATCCACTATGTCTGGGATGTGCTGGTGGCTGCTTATATCATTGATCCAAGCATTCTTACAAAAAGCGTGGATGCTTATGTGGATGTAAATACGCAGTTTGGTGCAAGCTATGGTCAAAGCATAGCATATGCTGATAAAAAAGCCCCACAAGGCACACAAAAGGCAAAAATCGTGCTTGAGGTGGATCAAAAAAAGCTTTGGAGAATGGTAAATGATTTGAAGTACTGGAACATTTCTAAATGACGATTTTAAGGGAATAAAAAACTTTATTAACAGCGCTAGTTTTTGCTTTGGGCTGTTTGGCGAATTTTATAAAATTCAGCATTGAATTTTATAAAATTCAGCTCGCAGCAGTGGATGAAGCATAAAATTCAGCGCCCAATTTTACAATCCAAAAACTTTCAAAAGTAAATGAAACTTCATAATTATACTGCTAATTTTTAGCCTTTTTTAAATAATTAACTGCTATTATTGCGCTAGTAAAATAAGTAAATAAAAACTTAACTAAGCTTAAAAAATTCAGCTTTTATAAGTGAATTTTATAAAATTCAAAAGGAGAGTAAATGAAAAAAATTCTACTTTTTACTGCGTTTATTTCTGCGCTTTTGGCTAGTGAGCAAACAGAGCTTATAAAAAAGCTTTATGAGCCTTATTTAAGCAATGATTTTGCCAAAATTAAGGCAAATTCTACTTTGCTTAGCAAGGAGTTTAACAAGCTTTGGGATAAGGCTAGCAAACTTGGGGCTGATTGTATCGGCTTTGATCCTATCATAGATGGGCAAGACTGGGACAATGAAGAGCTAAAAAACAGCCTACAAATCAGCCAAGAGGGCGATAAAGTGGTGGCGACTTTTAAGGGCTTTAACGAGCCTAAGAAGGTAGAGTTTGAGCTAAAATGCGAAAGTAAATGCGAGGTTAGCGATATTATAAATTATTACGAAAATAAGCCTAGTTCTTTTAAGGCTGATTTAAAGAGCTGCTTTGAGGAGAAAAAATGAAAAAATTTCTACTTTTTGCCTTTTTGGCGGTTTTTGGCTGCGCTTCGGAGCTGATTGAAAGTATCAAAAAAGGCGATACTTATAAATTTGATGAAATTATCATTAAAAAGCCTGATTTTAGCGTTTTTAGCGTGGTTGATGAAAATGGATATAGCGCTTGTGATTTGGCTATTTTACATAAAGAGAGCTTTTATAGCGAGGTGTTTTTTGCTGATTTATTAAAGGCAAATGGTTGCGTTAAAGGCAAAAACGATGATAAGATTTTAAATATTTTTTATGATTTACTGACTAGCAAAGAGCCTGATTTAAAGGGCGTGGATTTAAATAAAAATCTACCAAGTGGGCTAAAAATCATACATTTAGCAAGTATATTTGCCAAAAAAGAACAGATAAAATCGCTAGTGGATAATGGCGCAGATATAAAGGCTCTTGCGCCAAAAGATGAGGATAGAGAAACCGCCGATGACTGCCTATACTACGCTGCTAGGTATAATCAAAACGAGGGCATGATAGAGTATTTAGCAGATAAGGGCTTTGATTTAAATAAGACTTATTTTCACGGCTCAGCCCTCATCCAAGCTAGCAGACATGGCAATCTAAGGGCGGCTGAGGAACTCATAAATAAAGGCGCAGATATTCACGCTAGCACGCCTGTGGGAGGGTCTGCATTTACTTATTTAGCTGGATTTAAAGGCAGTAGCGAATTGCTAAAAAAACTAGCAAAAATGGGTGCTGAACTAAACGCAGGCATTGATGGCTTTGGTGGGAATGCTTTGGATAGAGCTGTGCTTGATAGTGATGATTTTGAGGTGGTGGATACTTTGCTAGCCCTTGGTGCTGGGGATAAGGATGAGGTGCTTTGCACCCTAGCAGTAGCAGCAAAGGATGGCAAGATGATTGATTATCTAGTGGGGCTTGGGGCTAAGCTAAATGATGATTGTGATGAGGAGGATTTTATGTTTGGTAGCGAAGATCTAAGCATAGAACGTTTAGAATGGCTAGAAAAAAACAGCAAAATAAAAATCAGCGATAAACTTCGCAAAGAGGCGCTATCGCCAAAGAGCTAGAATTTAGCTAAATTCTAGAATTTAAGAATAGCCCTCATTGCGTGGTCGCTCGTCATTGCGAGATTTTAGCGCAGCTAAAATCGTGGCAATCTAGAATTTAAACTTTTAGAATTCTAAAATTCTAGAATTTCTTAGCAGGATTGCTGTGGCTTGCTAACGCAAGTCTTGCAATTTGTGTTATTGTTCGTTTTAAGCTAATAATCTCTAAATTCTAGAATTTAAAAAGGGATTTTTATGCCCACCAAAACAAGCGAAAATAAAAGGCGAAAAAACTTTAAATTTTAGAATTTAAAATATTTTAAAAGGATTAAAATGAAAAAGCTTTTATTTTTATTTTTGATTTTTGTGGGGGTTTTGGGGGCTGAGCAGATCAGCTCGGCTCTGCGTGGTAGCACTCTGCCTAGCACTTATAAGGAGTTTAAGGCAAACTGCGCTAGTGTTGCTACTAGCCCTGAGGGTGCTATGCTTATGCTATTTGACGCTGTGTATGTCTATATGGATGAGGGCACCAGAGATGAGGGCTCAAAGATGCTTCGCTACATACTTCACATGGAAAAAGACTGGCAAAACCTACCCTCAAAAGCCACGATGAATGAGCGGCTAAAAGGCGCTGAGTATAGTCATATATTTCGCTCGTATGCTGTGGGTGCTACGCCAGAAAACGGCTACAAAATGGATAAAAATAATTACGCTATAAATATCGCCAAAAAGCGAAATGAGGGCGGTGATATCATGCTAAGCGTGGTCTCAAACGGCGATGACTCGCCAAGAATGTTTAGAGTCAAAAAAGACGAGGATAGCGGGACCTACTATGTAGCCTCAGCTGCTGGGCTATACGCCGGGGTAAGAAAGCCAAAAACAAAAGATACTAGCTATGATGCGGATTTTGACTAGAATTTGAGAATTTAAATTCTAGAATTTAAAATACTTTAAAAAGGATAAAAAATGAAAAAAATCTTAGTTTTGCTTTTTGGAGTTTGTGTGCTTTTTGGCGCTCAAATAAAAGAGGGGCAAAAGGGTAGCTTTGAGGGCGTGTTTTTGGGCGTGTTTTATGTAGATTGTGGGCCCACTGAGTGCTTAGCTGTAAAAATCCACGATGGCAAAAATATCCACGAAATCCTATGGCAATACACAAAAATGGCAAAAAATATGAGCCTAAAAATGAGCGATGATGAAGTAAATAAAATCGGTGTCGGCTCAAAAGTAAGAGCAAACTTCACCTGGGCAAAAGGCAGTGGCGAGAGCGGTGATGCCTACCCAGCTGGGCTATATCCTAGCAATGTCAAGCTAAAAGTGCTAAAAGCTGTGAATAATCAAAAACTAGCCACTACTTTTAAGCGTGTGGAGGGGATTTTTTGGGATTTTGATAGAGGGGGCGAAGTAAGCGATATAATAGCCCTTGCCTCGTGGTATGAAAACGAAAAAGAGGGTCTGCCAAAGGATCTAAAAGAGGCAAAAAGACTCTACGCAGAGGCGCTAAATCGTGGCGGTGGCGACAAGGCTAGAGAGGCGCTAGATAGAGTAGAAAAAGTCCTAAGCCTAACTTCTCCAAGCCTTGCTGATTTAGAAGGTAGCTGGGGCGAGGGCTCTGGGGGAGCTTATTTTGTTTTTGATGATAAGGGAGGCTGGGAGAGCTTTTATGCCAGCGGTGCTAGTGAAAACACAGGCAAGGCTGTCATCAGCGGTGATGAAGTGGAGATGATACCGGACGAAAAAGAAGACCCACTTGATGAGACCAAAAAAATCAAAAGAGATAACTTCAAGCTAAAAATAGAGCCAAATGCGCTAGGCGAATATCAAAGATATGTAAGCTTAGAATCTGGGCTAAATGTGCTAGTAACAGACTCTGACAAAAAAGGCGCAAATGTAAGGGAGCTGCCAAAAGGCAAAATAATCGCAAATGTGCCCTATGTAAGCAGTGATGCCGACCAAAGCGAGATCGCAGCCAAAAGAATGGCGTATATACAAACTCAAAAGGAGGATTGGTTTTTTGTAACCTTTGGGGGAGTTAGCCCACATCCTGGCTGGATGCATAAGTCCTTGCTAGGTAGCTGCATCCTAAGTAGCCAAAATCTAACCGCCGTAAAAAATCTAAAAGGCGAAGTCATAGCCGAGGTGCCGGTGGTCCCAGCAAGCATAGAGGCTATAAAAGAGCCAAAAAACGGCAAACGCATAGTAAAGATAAAAACAAAAGATGGCATAATAGGCTGGGTGGATGAGGAGAGCTTGTTTAACCGCCCTGCTGCGTGTAAAGCGTGGGAGTAAATTCTAGAATTTAAAAATAATTTTTGGAATTCCAAAATATTTAAAGGATTATAAAAATGAAAAAAATATTTTTTGCGTTTTTGTTTGCTGGGATTTTGGGCGCAAATGATGAGCTAGCACCACATTTTGATGAGTGCTCGCAAGGCGCTGTGGGGCAAATCGGCTGGCTAGCTTGCCTTGATATAGCAAAAAATCACTGGCAAGAAGAGCTAGAAAAAAACTACCAAAATAGCCTAAAACTCTGCGATCTGTGTAAAAATCCAAAGCTTTGCCAAGAAAAAATTAAGAGCATAAAAACGCAGTGGCAAGGGCATAATGAGACTTTAAGCGGACTTTATTCAAATTATTATTTAAGGGCTTATGAGACTAAGCAAGAAGCAATGTATTTTAAAACACTAGCAGATATGAATATCTGCGCTGATTTAGGAGATGAGAAATGAAAAAAACTTTACTAAGCTTGGTGCTAATCGCAGGGCTGAGTGCTGATGAACTACTAGTGATAGACCCTGACAAAAACGGCACAAACATAAGGGAACTGCCAAAAGGCAAGGTAATAGCAAAAATCCCCTATGTAAAAGCAAGTGATGAAAGAGCAAGAGAGCTAAGAAGCGTGAAAATAATAAAACAAGCACAAGATGGCTGGGTTATAGTGGGATTTGGCAAAGATGGGGAGAAATTAGGCTATATGCATAAATCCGTGCTAGGCGGCTGTGCTGGTGGGACAGAGGACGGCGAGGCTGGTTTATTTGATGACAATGGCGAAGTGATAGCAAGGATTGGTGGGACTTTGGTACATTTAGAAGGCATGGCTGAGCGTGAAATTCATGAAGTAAAATCAGTAATGTATAAAGTAAGCCTAAAAGATAAAAAAGGCAAAAAGCTAGTAGGCTGGATATATCCTGAGGTGCTATTTAACGACCCTAGCTACTGTAAAGCGTGGGAGTAAATTCTAGAATTCTAGAATTTAAAAGAGATTTTGCTACTGGGCCCGTTGGGTGCCCGATCTAGTCGGGCAATGACACAGGGGGCTTAAACCGGGCAATGACAAAATAGCTAAATTCTAGAATTTAGCAAAAAATTACAAACTTTTAAAGGAGAAAAAATGAAAAAAGCTTTACTTTGCGTTGGTGCTTTTATAGCACTTTGCTTTGGTGAGGAGTTTAGCTTAGTAAAAGAAACTAATCGTGGCGAAGAAATTACACTAAGAGAGTATAAAACAAGTGACTTTATGCTAAAAAAGGCGATAATCAAAGGCGATGATGTAAATCTGCGAATGCTACCTCGCATTAGTAGCACGGCACTTGATGCGGTATTTATGGACGATGAGGTTATCGTAGAGAGCGTGCCTATTTTTGATGAGGAGAGCGGACTTTACTGGCTTAAAATCGTAAATAACAATGTGCCGCTTTTTATAGCTGAAAAGTTTGTAGAGCTTAAAGAGTTAAATGAGAGCGAAAAAGAAAGCCTAAAAAATCAAAAGCTTTTCACTGGCGTAAAGATAGCTAAGCCAAGTGGCAAAAAATACGGCAGCTGGCGAGACTTTGCTGAGGAGTATCCATATAAACTAGGTGGCAATATCCACGACATGGTCAAAAACTGGGGCAATGGCACACTAAAAAGAAATTGCTATAAAAATGATAGCTCGATCGATCACTGCATAGATAGCGAGTTTAGTGCTGATGGCGTGGTGATGAACTTCATGGAGCTATACCCTGATACGCCAAGTCGTGAGATGATCTATCGCACCACAAATGAAATAAGCAAAAATGGCTTTGAAATAGCAGGGATAAAAATCGGTAAAACTACAAAAGATGAAGCTTTGAAGCTTTATGGTAAGCCTTATCGCTTTGCGAATGAAAATATTATAATCTATCCAAACTATTGTGAAGATGATGAAAAAGGCGGCTGCGAAGAACCTAGCCAAGAAAGCTTATTTCATCACAATTTTACTTTAAAATTTAATGAAAAAAGCGGAGTTTTGGAAAAAATTTCAATAGACAATCTGCCGTGGGATTAAAAAATAACTTTTAAGGCGTGGATTTTCTTGCGGTGGATTTGGTGGGCAAATTCTAGAATTTAGCAAAAAATTACAAACTTTTAAAGGAGAAACAATGAAAAAATTACTTTTGGTGGCGTTTATCGCTGGGATTTTAGGGGCAAATGATGAGCTAGCACCTGGCTTTAATGACTGCTTAAAAAGCGTAACTTCAAAGGATGCGTGGCTAGCCTGCGTAAATAAAGCACAAAATCACTGGCAAGAAAGCTTAGAAAAAAGCTATCAAAACACCATAAAACAATGCTCTGAGTGCTCAAAACCTGATGTTTGTAAGGCAAATGTAGAACAAATCAAGGCAAAATGGCAAGAGCACGGCGGCGCCCTAAATAAACTCAATGCTAACGAGGGCTTAAAGGTGCTTAGGATTAAGCAAGAGGCGATGTATTTTGATATGCTTGAATACGACGCGTTTTGCTTTGACATTGGGGCTGAGTGATGAAAAAATATATTTTTAGCTTGTCTGTGGTTTTGGCGTTTTGGGGCTGTGCGGACAAAGGCGTAAAAGCCCCAAAAAGCGAAAAAACCGCTGAATTTAGCCTAAAAATACTTCACACAAATGACACTCATGCGTATTTAGCTGGGATTGACAAAAACGGCAATGCTAGCTATGATGAAAGCACTAGTCGTGGCGGGCACGCTAGGATAGCACAGGCGATAAATGACATAAAAGCAAAAAACGATAATGTCATCGCGCTTGATGGGGGAGATCAGTTTCAAGGCACACTTTATTATAGCGTAAATAAATACAAAATCATCGCCGATATCCAAAAACACATGCCCTGGCAAGCTACGACCTTTGGCAATCACGAGTTTGATGAAAATTGCGCAGGGCTTAAAGAGTTTATGAAAATCAGCACCACACCAGTCCTAGCCGCAAACCTCGTGATAGAACCAAGCAGCGAACTTCACGGCATAGCCTACGCACCCTATAAAATCATAGAAATAAAGGGCCAAAAAGTAGGCATAATAGGCATAGCAAACGACGAAGTAAAAGAAATAGCCAAAACCTGCGATGGCATGGACTTCACAGACGCTAGGCAAACACTTCAAAAATACGCCGATGAACTAAGCGCAAAAGGCGTAAAATACATAATCGCCCTAACCCACATAGGCCTAAGCAGAGACAAAGAACTAGCAGGGGCTGTAAATAATGTAGATATTATAGTGGGAGCGCACTCTCATAGCTATCTGGGTAAGGGCTCAGCAGAGGGCGAGTATCCTTTGGCTTTTAAAGCACCAAATGGCAAGCCGGTGCTAGTGGTCACAGCAAAGTTTGCTACGCAGTATCTGGGCGAGTTAGACGCTGTGTTTGATAGTGAGGGCGTGCTAAAAAGCTGGAGCGGAGAGGCAAAAGAGCTAGAAAATTCAATAAAAACAGAGCCAAAAATCTCTAAAATCATCAAAGATAACACAGCCGCGCTAAATGAGTTTAGAAAAAAAATCATAGGCACTCATAGCGTAGAGATGAGTGATGGCATGGATGAGTGTAGAAAGGGCGAGTGCTTTGGCGGACTTTTGGCTAGTGATGCGATGCTAGACTTTAGTCGCCCACTTGGCGTAGAGATAGCCTTCACAAACGGTGGCGGCATACGCTCAGGTATGCCAAAGGGGCAGATCAGCCGTGGCGATATACTCACGGTTCATCCTTTTGGCGGGCTTTTTGTGCTTAGGGCGTATAGTGGGGAGCAGATCCTAGCTGCGCTAGAACACGGCGTAAGCGGCGAAAATGCGCAAGGTCCTAGACTACTACAACCAGCAGGGCTAAAATACTATATAAACGCCAAAAATCCAGTAGGCAAAAGAGTGCTAAAAGCCCTAGTAGTGGATAGTAGCGGCAAAGAGTGGCCGCTAGATCCAAAGGCTAGATATAAAGTCATTTTGAGCGATTACATGGCAAATGGTGGCGATGACTACTCTATGCTAAAAAACGGCGAAAAAGTCCCCTCGCCAGATCCTATAATCACCGATCTAATAGAGGAGTATATAACAAAGCACTCGCCGATAACTGATATCAAAAGAGGCAGGATAAATTTTGTGGATTAAGGGGCTAAATTCTAGAATTTAGCATTTAAATAAAGGAGAAAAAATGAAAAAATACTTAGGCCTTAGCCTTTTGCTTTTCTTAGCAGGGTGTAAGAGTATCACAGGCGTGTATTTGGAGCAAGACCGTGAGCAAATCACGCTAAATGATGGCAAAAATAGCTATGACTTTGCCTTGGATGAAAGTGCTAAAAAGGCATTAAATGGCGCAAAGCTTGGCAGTGTGATAAATGCTAAAATCGGCAAAAATAACGAGCTTTTGGGCTTAAAAGTAATCTCAAATGATAGCGATAAAATCTGCAATGACACCAGCGTGATGTTTAAAAGAGCTTATATCACGGATGAAAACGCGAGGTTTTACACTAAGCCCTTTTATAACGATGAAAAGTCGTATAGAGCCGATAAGCAAAGCTTTATCGTAGAGCAAGTGGGGTATTTTAATCCTGATGAAAACGCGTATTATCTGCGTATTTTTGGCGATGTGACATATACCAAAGAGGCTAGATTTGTAAAAAGCCAGAGCGTAGAGCTAAAAAACCTCTGCGCAAACGAGGCAAAAACAATCAAACAAAACCCACCATACACCGGCTGGGTGGAGGGCATAGACAAGGACTACCTCGTAAAATCAAACAAAAATGGCGAAATTTACGACCTTCTTGGTAATTTTTCTTATTACCTTGGCGGCAGCATTCACGAACTAGAGCGAAACTGGGGCCCAGCAAGGTGGATAAACAAAGAAGTGCGGTATATATTTGCCAATAAAGTGCGCTTTGAGGCTGATGGCATCGAGGCTGAGTTTGATGAGAATAACTTTGAGCTTTATCCAAAGATTGAAAGCTTTTTTAAGCCTTATACTTACCTCAAACTAAGCCGAAACAAAGCTAAAATCTTTGGCATAGAAATAGGCAAAACCACAAAAGAAGAAATAATCGCTCGTTTTGGCAAACCTAATGTAAATAGCAATGAAAAAATCGTGTATTATCTAACATCAAATAACGAATACGAACCAGAAAATAGAGTGGTCTTTGAGCTAAAAAACGGCGTGGTGATCACGCTCATAATCCACTCAGACGCCGTGGGCTAAGCGTGGGAATTCTAGAATTTAAAAAATTACAAAAGGAGATAAAATGAAAAAAATTCTACTTTGTGTTTTAGCCTTTTTGGCTTTTGCTTTGGCAAATGAAGGACTAGAAAAAGAGTTTAAAACAAGTGATTTTATGCTAAAAAAGGCGATAATCAAAGGCGATGATGTAAATCTGCGAATGCTAC
>CALEHZ010000070.1 GCA_937875715.1 uncultured Campylobacter sp.
ATGAGAATTTCGCTCTTGGCGAGTCAAAATCAAACAACAATTTCCATCGCTTTACCTTAGATGTTAATTTCAAAGCTACGCTAGATGATAATTTCTTTGCGTTTATCGGCGTTAGATACGACAGCCGCGATATCTCAGGTGCTGGCAATAGCGACACTCACGCCTACAGAGGAATTACAAACAACCGCGGCGGTCTTTCAGGCATGAATGCTGCTTATGGCAATGGCTGGGGCGGCGGTGGCAATAGTTTTGCTATTCGCCAATACTACGTAGGCTTTACAGGTCTGCCAAACACTACAATTTTAGCAGGTCGCCAACCAATTAATTCTAGCTTTACAGACGATAGCGTAGGAACAGGTCTTAAAATCGTAAATAATAGCATTGAAGGTCTTACAATTTCAGCTTATGCTTTTGATAATATCGAAGACGATGAGGATTTGAGCCCATTTGATGATTACCGCTCAGGCACTGTGTTAGATCCTACTTATGGTATTGTTTTAAGCGATATTATGCCAGGACTTGATAGCATGCCTTATCAAAACAACCTTTATGGCTTTGCTATAAAAGGCGCTTATGACTGGTTTAACTTTGGCGCTGAGGTCGCTCACCTTCAAAATGTAACTACACTTTGGCTCGTTGATTTAGGTCTAAATTATGCGATTAATGATGATTTTAGCATTAGAGCTAGAGCAAATGTAGCAGGCAGCCATTTTACTGGAAAATTCAAAGATTCAATGAGCATTCATCGTAGCCTACTTAATTACGGCGAGGACGGAAATGTAGTCAAAAACTCTACACTTTGGGGCTTAACAGCTGGACTTAGCGCTTATGGCTTTGATTTTGATGCTGGATATTTGCAATTTGGTAAAAAAGACATGATCACAATCCACTCAATCGAAGATAACGGCGTGCTAATCAAAGGTGGTGAGCTATCATTTTTCTATCCAAGAGTAGCTGGCAAACACAAAGCATGGTTTGTAAAGGCTGCTTATACTTATGATGCCTTTAGTGTAGGCGTAGATTATGTCCACGACAAGGTCAAAAATGACATCGAAGCTGATGTAAAAAATCAAGAATGGGTAATCCGCGCAGGTTACAAATACAGCGACAAGCTAAAATTAGACGCTTATTATTCTATGTATACTCAAAAAACAGAGGCTAAAACCTATAATTTAGGCTACGGCGATTTTGTAAGCACGCCAAGCTATAAAGATAGACACAACCGCTTAAGAATTCAAGCGACTTATAGCTTCTAATAATTCAGTGCATATCTCGCACTGAATTTTATAAAAAGTATTTTTGTTTAGCAAAAATCCAAAAGGCAGAATTTTATAAAATTCTGCCTTTTTAAATTTTAGGCTTTGATTTTTCTTAATTATAAAATTCAAGCTTTTTTGTAAGGTTTTTTTATGAATTTTACTTTTAAAAACTCTACGCTTATTTTAGATGGAAAATTTAATTTTACCGCAACAAAAAGCGAGTTAAAAAACCTTAAAAAACTAGCAGCAAATACTTCAAAGCTTGATTTAAGCACGCTTACTTGCCTTGATTACGCAGCGGCGTATTTTTTAAAAGAACACTTTAAAAACTGCGAAATAATTGGCGCAAACGACAATATAAAGCACATTTTAGACTTTGTAAAATTTGATAGCTTTAAGCTAAAAGACCCGCATAAATTAAATATAATTGAGAGTGTCGGCAGGCTTTTACTAGATGCAAAAAAAGAAGGAATTAGCATTATTAGCTTTGTTGGCGAGGTGCTGATTATGGTGCTTGTGGCGTTTTTAAAGCCTTGGAGCATAAGGGTTAGAGAACTTAGCAATTTTATAAAAGATGCTGGAATAAAGGCGATTTTTATCGTTTGCCTTACAGCTTTTTTAATAGGAATTGTGCTAGCATATCAAGGTGCTGTGATGCTAGAACGCTTTGGCGCTAGCGTGCTTGTGGTAGATATCATGGGCATTATCACGCTTCGTGAGATAGCACCACTGATAGCTGCTATTGTGGTAGCTGGGCGCACAGCATCAAGCTATACCGCTCAAATCGGCGTTATGAAAATCACAGAAGAAATCTACGCTATGGAAAGCATGGGCTTTACGCCTTTTTCTTTTGTAGTTTTGCCACGCATTTTAGCACTCATTTTTGTGATGCCTGTGGTGATACTTTGTGCTGATTTTGTAAGTCTTTTTGGGCAGATGAGCGTTTGTAATTGGTATTTGGGGCTAGATTTTGAGAGTTATTTAAATAGATTTAACTCAAATGTGGATATTCGTCATCTTTGGGTAGGGCTTATTAAAGCGCCTATTTTTGGGGCTGTGATCGCTACGATTGGCTGTCTTAGAGGATATGAAGTAGATGGCAGCACGCAAAGTGTGGGAAATCTTACTACAAAAAGCGTGGTAAATGCGATATTTTGGATTATTGCCCTAGATGCTGCTTTTAGTATAATCTTTACGGAGCTTGATATATGATAAAAGCTCAAAATGTTAGCACAGCTTATGGCACAAGGCTTATGCAAGATCATGTAAGCTTTAGTGTGGGCAAAGGCGAGATTTACGGGCTTTTGGGCGGTTCTGGCAGCGGAAAAACCACGCTTTTAAAAACAATGATTTATCTAAATCGTCCTACTACGGGCGATATTTTCATTGATGGTGTGAATTTGTGGAAAAGCAGCGAAGAAGAACAAAATAAAATGAAGCTTAAAATGGGCGTAATGTTTCAGTTTGGCGCACTTTTTAGCTCTATGACTGTGCTTGAAAATATCGGCGTAATGCTAAGAGAATATAGCTATTTTAGCGATAAAGACATAAATGAAATTGCTAAAATGTGGCTTTTAAAAGTAGGGCTTAAACCGCAGAGTGCTGGGCTGTATCCAAGCGAGCTAAGTGGTGGTATGAAAAAGCGTGTGGCGCTTGCAAGAGCACTTGTGCTTAGTCCAAAGGTGCTATTTTTAGACGAGCCAAACTCAGGGCTAGACCCAGCAAGCTCAAGAGCGCTTGACCGTCTTGTTTGCGAGCTTAGAGATACTTTAGGAATATCTGTGGTGATGGTAACGCACGATATTGATAGCATTTTTACTATTTTGGATAGATTTTTGATTTTAGAGGGGCATAAAATAGCTTATGAAGGCGATTTAAACGGCGTAAAAGAGCTAGAAAACAATCCACTAAAAGAGCTTTTTGACATGCGAAAAGAGATGAAAAAAGGATAAAAATGGAAAACCGCAATTCATATTTTATAACAGGGCTTTGTTTTTTATTAGCTTCAATCGGGCTTGTTGGTTTTGTGCTTTTTATGAACTCAAAACACAATGATTTTGATGAAATCTATTATATACACACAAACACTCTGCCAGCTGGCGTTAGAAAAAATACGCCTGTTTTCACCTCTGGACTTTCAAGCGGATTTGTTAAAGATATTTATTTTGCTGATTCAAATCAAAGCATAATTGAAATACAACTAGCCTTAAGTGGTGGCATACAAATCAGCAAAGATAGCGAAGTTGAGGTTATCACGCAGCTTTTAGGAAATTCTGCTATTTTAAATATAAATCGTGGAAGTGGCGATAATTTTTTAGGGGATGAAAAACGCATTATAAAGCTAAAAGAAGATAGCCTAGAACGCCTTGAAACCAGTGTGTTTAGAATCACACAAAAAGCAGAAGATGCGCTTGATAAAATAAATAAAGTTTTAGGCGATGAAAATAGTGGAATTTTAGCTTTTACAAACACTTTTGCTAGCAAGGAAAATGCTAGAAAATTCAGCCTAGCGCTTTCTAATCTTGAACTTGCTAGCAAAAATCTAGCTCAGTTTGATTTTTATAAAATTCAAAATGAATTTTTTGCTTTAAGCAGCGATATAAAGGGCACTGCAAAGAGCTTTAAGACTTTAAGCGATGAGTTTTTGCGCCGCACAAAAAATGGCGAGTTTAACTTTAAAGACATGCTTGAAGATAGCATAATAGAACTAAGCCTTACTACAAAAGCGCTGCGCAGAACACTTGGTGGCGTAAATGATACGCTAAATCGCCTTGAAGATAATCCATATGAGTTTTTCTTTAAAGAAAATATAAAAAAGGATGAAAAATGAAAAAAATTCTAATTTTATTTATGACATTTGCGTTTTGCCTTGCTTTTAGCGGCTGTCTTTCAAAAAGCGCAAAAGCGCCAAATATTTACGAACTAGATACAAACTCATGCGGCAAAAATGCTCTAAAAATTGATATTATCATTAGCACCTCAGCCTTACAAACTAGAAGTATTTTTATAAAAGAAAATAATGAGTTAATGCCTTTAAATGATGCTAAATTCATCTCTTTTGCTGAAGATATGATGGAAAAAGCTTTGGTAAAATATTTTACTTGTAATGAGCCAAATTCTAGCTCAAAAAGCCTTGATGTAAGACTTTTGGAGCTTTATGCTACAAAAGATGAAGCTGTGCTTAGCATTCAAGCCCAAATAGATAAAGAACAAAAGCTAATAAGTGCTAGAACTCACACAGGAGATTTAGAGGCTAATACCGTGCTAGCTGCGATGAATACTAGCTTAGAAAAGGTTTTAGCTCAAATTGATAATTTTGCTACTGAACTTGTTTTAAAAAATTCAAATGTTTTAAAAAATTCAAATAAGGCGCAAAAATGATAAGCTATGATGACGCTCTTGCCTTGCTTTTAAAAGAAGCAAAAGGTGCTGTGAATGTAGAGTTTGTAGAACTTTGTCAAAGTCTTGGGCGAGTTTTGGCTTGCGATGTGAGAGCCAGCGAAAACTATCCAGCCTTGCCGACTGCTGCGATGGACGGCTATGCCTGCCTTGCTAGCGATATAAAAGTAGGTGCTAAGATAAAAATCATAGCTACTACTCCAGCTGGGCTGCTGCCAGAAAATTCAATTAAAAGTGGGCAGTGTGTAAAGACCTTCACAGGTGCTTTGATGTGTGAAAATAGCGATACTTTGCTGCCTATTGAAAATATTGAATTTTCTGAAAATTCAAAAAATTCAAAAAATTCAAGCTTAGAAAATTCAGAAAATTCAAATAATTACATTATTGTAAAAGAGCCTGTAAAAAAGGGCTTTGCGGTGCGTCAAATAGGCGAGAGCTACAAAAAAGGTGAGATTTTAGTAAAAGCTGGAGAAAGAATTGATTATAGCGTTATTTGTGTGCTCTCAGAGCTTGGCATTGCTAGCGTGTGCGTGTTTAAAAAGCCAAAGGTCGCTATTTTGGCAACTGGTTCTGAGCTAATAGAGCCTGGCAAAGCAAAGCAAAACCCAGCCCAAAGCTATAATAGCAATGCTTATGGGCTTTTTGCTCTGCTTTCTTCGTGGGGCTGTGAGCCACAAATCATTAAAAGCATCAAAGATGATAAAAATACCCTTGAAAGCACGATAAAAACGGCTTTAAGTGGCTGTGATATTCTAGTAAGCACTGGTGGCGTTAGCGTAGGAGATTTTGATTTTATGCGTGATTTTGTAAGGCAGAGTGGCGAGATTATCATAGATAAAGTAGCAATCAAGCCTGGTCGCCACATAAAAGTCGCAAAAATCGCTTCAAAAATGCTCTTTGCTTTGCCAGGATTTAGCTATTCGGCTTTGGTGACTGCGGTTTTGTTTATTCGCCCTTATATAAGCGCGCTTTTTGGAAGCAAAATGAATTTTATAAAAACAGCCGTTTTAGCCCACGACTACGCACAAAAAGGTGATTTAGAAAATTTTAGCGCTGCTAGTATTGCTAGCCAAGATGGCAAACTTTTTATAAGCACTGAAAATAAAAAGCAAGGCAGCAGCGCAATTAGTGTGAATTTGCTAGAAAATTCAGTCCTGCTTCGCAGCAGTAAAAGTGCCAAAAAAGGCGATATAGTAGAGTTTATAGAAATTTAAAGGCTAAAAAATGAACGAGATTAAAATTACACTTTTAAACTACACGCCGCTGTGGATCTGCTCAAATGCGATAAGAACATGCTATCAAAGCTTTGAAAAGGGCGATAAAGGCGGAGACAAAGACCGTGAGCTAATAGAGCGAGTGGGCAATAAAATGCGTCACGCAAGCACCTTGGAGCATCTTTTTTATAACTTCTACACCGTCAATATCGGGCAACCCCAAATCGAGCAAAACAATATCCGGATTATGCGAAGATGCTTGCATTATAGCGTTTTCTCCGTCTTGAGCAGTTAAATATTTATATTCGCGCGCTTTTAAAGTCGTAGTAATTAAATTGCGAATAGGCGCATCATCTTCAACTATCAATATTCTGTCCATTATCTCTCTACCCCTCGCCCCTGCAGGACTACGGCGGAATATCTATATACTTCAACAGCTCCTATTGCAACATTATTCTCTTTTTCGCAGATTG
>CALEHZ010000071.1 GCA_937875715.1 uncultured Campylobacter sp.
CACACCTACGCCACTTACGATGCGAGTGGTGCAGATTGAACCAGGTCCGATTCCTACTTTTATAGCATTTGCTCCTGCTTGAATAAGGTCTATTACAGCGGCTGGATTTGCTATATTTCCCACCACTATATCTATGTTTGGCAGCTCTTTTTTGATAGCTTTTAGCGTATCAATGATGCCTTTTGTATGTCCATGAGCTGAGTCCATCACAAGCGCATCCACGCCAGCTGCCACTAGAGCCTTGGCTCTATCTACGCCGCCCACGCCTATAGCAGCCGCTACTCTCAAGCGACCTAAATCATCTTTATTTGCCAGTGGATATTCTTGGCGTTTTTTAAGATCTTTAATTGTAATTAAGCCAGTAAGCTTGTTATTTTCATCTACAATTGGCAGTTTTTCTACCTTATTTCCAGCAAAGATATTTTGCGCATCATCTAAGGTGCAGCCCTTTGGTGCTGTAATCAAGGGCATTTTCGTCATCACATCGCCTACTTTTTTGCTATAATTTTTCTCAAAGCGTAAATCACGATTTGTAAGAATTCCTAGCAAAACTTTATTTTCATCTACCACAGGCACGCCTGAAATGTGATAATCGCCCATGATTTCAAGTGCCTTTGCTACGCTATCATTAGGGTTTATAAAAACCGGGTCAAATATAATTCCACTCTCGCTTTTTTTCACTCTTTTTACTTGCTTTGCTTGGCTTTCTATGTCCATATTTTTGTGGATTACGCCGATGCCGCCAAGCCTAGCCATCGCAATAGCTGCCCTAGTCTCAGTCACCGTGTCCATCGCAGCTGAGACAAGCGGGATATTTAGGCTGATATTTTGAGTAAATTTGCTTTTGATATCCACCTCTTTTGGCAAAACTTCTGAGTATTGCGGCACCAAAAGCACATCTTCAAATGTTAGGGCTTTTTTTAATATATTCATTTTTTATCCTTATTATTTATTTGTAAAACTTAATTTATTTTTAAAAAATTCAGTTTTAAAAAATTCAAGTTTCAAAAAATTCAGTTTTGAATTTTCTGAAACTTTCACACTGACAAATTGAATTTTCTGAAATTCAAACTTTAGAAAATTCAGATTTCAGAAAATTCAATTTCAGAAAATTCAAAATAAATTCCTTTGAATTTTTTGGAATTTAAACTTTTTAGAAAATTCAGTTTCAGAAAATTCAGTTTTTAAAAAATTCAAATTCCAAAAAATTCAAACACAATACTAAAAACTGCGATTCTAGTATTGTGTGTCTATGTGGCGAAAGCTCACAAGTGCGAATGAGACGCACTAGTGGTGCGTCGCAGTGAAGCACGAAGTGAGATTTCGTCGCAGAGGCACACAAGACGAATCGCACTACTTACTAGCAGCCTCCAAGCTAGCTGCTATATCTAGCACCTTTTGTTCTGCCCACTGCGCTCCGATAATCTGTGCTGAAATGTTTAGCCCATCAGCGTTTTTAGTTACAGGCACAGAAATAGCTGGCAAGCCTGCTAGATTTACACTTACTGTATAAACATCGCTTAAATACGCACTCAAAGGATCTGCTAGCTCGCCAAACTTATAAGCAGCATGTGGTGCAATCGGCATCAAAAGTGCGTCCGCATCGCCAAGCACCTTCTCATAAGCAGCCGAAATAAAAGCCCTTGCCTTTTGAGCCTTGATATAGTAAGCATCGTAATATCCACTACTTAGCACAAAAGTTCCAAGTAGCATTCTTCTTTGAACCTCAGGCCCAAAGCCCTCTCCACGAGTGGCTGCATACATGCCGCTAAGGCTATCAGCATCAGCACGCCTGCCATAGCGAACGCCATCATAGCGAGAGAGATTTGCACTTGCTTCAGCAGTGGCGATGATATAGTAGGCTGCGATTGCGTATTTTGCGCTACTTAGGCTTACCTCACTTATTTCATGGCCAGCGGCTTTTAGGCGCTCAGCAGCTAGATAAATAGCCTTTTTTACCTCATCACTAGCATCATCTGTGTAGTTTTTAACTAGGGCGATTTTATATTTTTTATTTGGGTCTAGATTTGGCGCAGTTGGCGTAAAATCAATATTTGCGCTAGTGGTGTCTTTTTCATCATAGCCAGCGATAATATCGTATAAAATAGCAGCGTCTTCTACACTTTGTGTAATCGGTCCTATTTGATCTAAGCTTGATGAGTATGCAGCTAGTCCATATCTGCTAACACGCCCATAACTAGGCTTAAAGCCCACGCAGCCACAAAAGGCTGCTGGCTGGCGGATAGACCCACCAGTATCGCTGCCAAGTGCGGCTACAGCTAGTCCGCCGCCCACAGCACAGGCTGAGCCACCACTGCTGCCGCCAGGCACACGGGTATGATCAAGTGGATTTAGAGTTTTGCCATAAAAGCTTGATTCAGTCGTGCTTCCCATAGCAAACTCATCCATATTTGTGCGTCCAAAAGGCGCTAAATTTTTTGACAATAATTTTTCAATCACAGTAGCGTTATACGGCGCAACATAGCCTTGAAGTATCTTTGAACAGCTTGTTATCGCCCAGCCTTTTACTTGAATATTATCTTTTATAGCAATAGGCACGCCAGCGTAATCATCGCTAATTTCAGTATTTGTTAATTGCTCTATATAAGCACCCAGCTTATTTTCAGCCCTAATCTTTTCTTTTAATTCCTTGCGTAAATCAGCAATTCCAGCATTACCTAGCTTTAAAGATTCTTTTAAACTTATCATTTTACTTTCCTTTTATTTACAAAATACACCCCAGCTCCCCACAAAACGCCCAAGAGCACGATTGTAGCGACTATAAGCCAGTTTGAAGGCTCATTCATTTGCTCTCCATTACAGCAGCACATCTAGTGCAGAGCTCATCTTCATTTTTAGCTGCGTATTTCCAGCATCTTGGGCATTTATGAGCGTTTGCTAATTGAACGCCAAAATGTGCCTCATCACAAGTAAAAGAAAATAAAAGCTCTTTATCTTCTTTATCCTTTACTCCACTTAAACAATACCAATCACTGATATCATCGCCATTTTCTTTATAAAGTGCTAGAATTCTGCGGCTATCAGTAACTAGTTCTAATTCCAGCGTGCTTTTAATCACTTTGTCTTTTTTAAGCTTGTCTATTTGCTCATTTAGCAAGGCACGACTAGATAAAAGCAGCTCATCAACAATGCCAAAATCAAAATCTAGCTCTTCATAAACCACGCTAAAAGCATCATCCCACTCGCCTTTTAGTGCCTTTGGAGCAGACTCCAAAGCCTCGTCTATCGTATAAGTAAGCGTAGGTGTCAAAAGCCCAAAAAGCGTTCTTGCTATAAGGCTCATCGCAGACTGCGAGCTTATTCTACGGCCTGAATTTTCTGCGTCACAATAAAGCCTGTCTTTACAAATATCAAGGTAAATTCCGCTCAAATCGCTTGCTAGAAAATTCAAAAGCACATTAAAGCCCTTGCTAAAATCATAAGCACAAAAGCAGCTATGAACGCTTTTAAAAGCCTTTGTAGCACGGCTTAAAATCCACTTATCAATAAGCGTAAAATTCTCTGTTTGAATTTTTTGTAAGTCATTTGTATTTGCTAGCAAAAAGCGAATTGTATTGCGAATTTTGCGGTATTGCTCGGCAGTTTGCTTTAAAATATCGTTGCTGATTTTAAGATCATCAGTATAGTCACTTAGTGCCACCCACATACGCAAAATCTCTATTCCATACTCTTTTGCCACGCTCTCAGGTGCTACGACATTGCCCTTGCTTTTGCTCATCTTTTCGCCATTTCCATCTACAGTAAAGCCGTGAGTTAAAACGCTTTTAAATGGCGCGTGCTCGTTAATCGCACAGCTTAGCAAAAGCGAGCTTTGAAACCAACCACGATGCTGGTCGCTGCCTTCTAAATACATATCAGCCCGATAGCTTCCAGCATCGTAATTACCGCTTTTTAGCACAGCATTCCATGTTGAGCCACTATCAAACCACACATCTAAAATATCATAAACTTTTTCTAAATTTTCTGGCTTGTATTTTGAATTTTCTGGCAGCAAATCAGCGATTTCTAGCTGCCACCACGCATCGCAGCCTTTCTCATCAAAAACACCAGCCACAAAGTCCAAAATATCATCATCAAAAATCGGCTCTTTTGTATCTTTATGCCTAAAAAACGCAATCGGCACACCCCAGTCACGCTGCCTTGAAATACACCAATCAGGGCGATTTTCTATCATTGAGCCTATACGTTTTATGCCTACTTCTGGGATAAAATTTACATTTTCAAGTTCGCTAAGTGCCACCTGCCTTAAAGTGCGACCGCCGCTTAGTTTTGGGGCGTCCATTGCGATAAACCACTGCTTTGTAGCTCTATAAATTACAGGCTTATGCGTTCTCCAGCAAAATGGATAAGAGTGCGTAAATTTGCTTACTTTCAAGGCCGCATCGCCTAAAATTTCTACTATTTTATCATTTGCCTTAAAAATATGAAGTCCAATAAAATCATTTAATAAATGCTCAGGCAAGAGCTTTTTAGCCCTTAAAAGCTCATCATAGCAGCCAGCTTCATCCACTGGCATTATGACCTCTACATTGTATTTAAGGCTTACAAAATAATCATCTTCGCCGTGTCCTGGCGCAGTGTGAACAAGCCCAGAGCCACCTTCCATCAAAACATGCTCTCCAAGCATAAATAGCGATTTTCTGCCATTTAGCGGATTTATAGCGTATAAGCCCTCTAATTCCGCGCTTTTAAACTCCTTAATTATCTCGCCCTTGCTTAGCCCCTGAGCCACGATGCTTTCCACCAAAGGCTTAGCAAAGATTAGATTTTCAGCAGTCACTACATATATTTCATTTGGATTTAGGCTTATTCCTTGATTTGCCACCAGTGTCCAAGGCGTAGTAGTCCAAATGACTGCCTTTGCCTCCTTTACATCAAGCTTAGCAAGAGCATCGCTATCAAGCGCAAAGCTTACAAAAATGCTATAATCTTCTTTTTCTTTATATTCTACCTCAGCCTCAGCCAAAGCTGAACGCGCCGCCCAGCTCCAAAATACAGGCTTAGAACGCTCTATCAAAAGCCCCTTTTTAGCCACTTTACAAAGTGCTTTGTAAATGTCTGCTTCAAAGGCAAATTTCATCGTAAGATAAGGCTCGTCCCAATCAGCCACAACTCCAAGGCTTTTAAACTCATCTCTTTGAATATTTATAAACTCTTTTGCCCAAGCCCTACAATGCTCCCTAATTTCAGCTTTTGAAGTAGTTTTTTTCGCATCGCCAAGCTTAGTTTCTACTTGTTGTTCAATAGGCAGACCATGACAATCCCAGCCAGGCGTAAAACGCACGCTAGCACCGTTAAAATACTGAGTTTTAATGATAATATCTTTTAAGATCTTATTTAGCGCATGACCGATGTGAATGTGGCCATTTGCATACGGCGGCCCATCGTGAAGATTAAAGTCCTTTTTAGCACCCTTTCGTGCTTTTTTCATCTTTTCATAGACTTTGTTTTCGTCCCAAAGCTTAAAGCGTTTTGGCTCCATTTGGGGCAAGTTTGCCCTCATCGCAAAGCTAGTGTTTGGTAGAAGTAAAGTATCTTTGTAATCCATAAAATTCGCCTTTTTGAAATGATTAAAATTTGGCAATTTTAGCAAAAAATACATTTTATTTTGCTAAAATATGCCTAAAATTTCGTGTGAATTTTATAAAAATTTTGAATTTTATAAAATTCAATAAAGGCAGAAAATTTGAAACATATTTTAATCATCGTTGGCGAAGAATTACACATAAACGAACCTTTTTTAGACTACATTTTAGGACGATTTAAGGCGCAATTTAGCCAAAATCCGCTGATTTATTACATCGGAGATGGCGATAAAGAACTACCTTTTAAGATTGAAAATCAGGCAAAAAACTACGATTTTGTAACAATCGTGGCAAATGAGAGTAATTTTTACACAATTTCAAAAATTCTTTGCACGCTTAGTGGCGATTCTTTGGAGCTTAAAGATGAAACTTTAATGCCAAGTAGAACAGAAATTTTTACGCAAAATTCCTTTGCTTTAGAGTTATTTAATGCCCAAATAAACTTGCTTAAAGCTGTGCCTACACAAAAATTGCCGAATTTTTTGCTAAGTGCTGAGAATAAAACTGCGCTTTTTTCTTTGCTTAATATGGACAAAAACACAGCAGATGCGATACTTTCGCCGCTTAGCGCTACTTATAATATAAATGTTTTTACAACTTCAATTTTAGAAAATTTAATTTTTGTTAAAGCTGTAAGTCAAAAATTTGGGCAAATTGATAGTTTTTTGCTTAACCTAAAAGAAAGCTTACAAAGCAATTTTATTGATAGCGGAAATATCGTTAATTTCGTGGTTTCGTGCCTTAAACATAAAAATCTTAGCATAAGTTTTAGCGAAAGTTGCACCGCCGGACTTATGGCTAGCAAAGTTGGGCAAATTCCAGGCGCAAGCAAGGTCTTTTCAGGCTCGCTGGTGACTTACTCAAATCATATTAAAAATGTTTGGCTTGGAGTAGAAGAAGAAATTTTTGAGAACTTTGGCGCAGTTAGCCAAGAGTGTGTTTTGGCTATGGCAAAAGGCGCTAAAGAGATGGCAGGAAGCGATTTTGGCGTAGCTATCAGCGGTATCGCCGGACCTGATGGCGGCACACAAAGTAAGCCAGTAGGACGCGTGTATATCGCAGTTTGCGATGAAAATCGCTCAGTGGCAAAAGAATATAATTTTAAAGGCAACAGAAATTATATAAGAGAACAAGCCGCACTTAGTGCTTATGCCTTGCTTTTAAGCACTTTTTGGGATGAAATTGTGCTTTGAATTTAGGCTGAATTTTTTAAAAAATTCATTTAGGCAGCAGTGAATGAAAG
>CALEHZ010000072.1 GCA_937875715.1 uncultured Campylobacter sp.
CTATAAAAGCGTCCCAATGAGCTCCACCTAGCACGAAAACCAAATCATCAATATTATTTTTGCGAATAAAAGAAGCAAAGCATTTTACAGCTCTTATTAGATTTTTTCTAGGCTCTAATGTACAAAGTGAGAAAATGTATTTTTTATTTTCTGGGATTTTATATTTTTCTTTGGCAGCAGTGATGGCGGCTGAATTTTCTGACTTAAAGCGTTCATCACAAGCAAGTGGTGTGACGATGATATTTTCAGGCTTTAAATGCGGTAGATGACGCAAAAAATCTTTTTTGGTGTAGGCGGAATTTGAAAAACATATATCATCGCTTTTTAAATCAGCCAAAAGCTCGAAAAACCACGCATTGCCTGGTTCGTTTTTATACTCATCAAAAATCAGCGGTATTACATCGTGTAAAAAAATACAATTTTGCTTTGCTAAATTATTTTCTATTTTAAAGCAAGGCGAAAAGAAAAAGTCGTATTTTGGCGAACTTGGCTCTGAATTTTTTGGCAAATCTTTAAAAGCAGTTTGTGCCGGCTGTTTTTTGCCCAAAAGCTTTTTGATAAAATCAATCAAACTATCAGCTAGTGGTGCTGGCAAACATTTTATAGCGCATTTTATGGCATGTTTGATTTTGTTTTGTTTTGCTGCTGAGTGCTCAAAAATGTGTGAATGCTCAAAAATTAACGGCAAATTTTTTACATTTAAAGCAGAGTTTATCGCATTTTGTGCTTGTTCTTTTGAACTAGATTTAGCATAGAGACTCAGTTCTATTTCATTATTTTTAGCAAACTCTTTAATCAAATTGGTTGCCACGCAAAACACTCCAGAGCGAGCGCTTCCATGTGCCATCACAATAATACTTGCATCAAATACAATTTTTATCTTATCCATTTGCCCTTCTTTTCATTTCAGATACCATTATTTCAGCGCATTTTTCCCAGCTGAATTTTCTGGCTTGTTCTAAGCCTTTGGCTGAATTTTCTGCTCTTAGATTTTCGTTGAAATAATAATCTTCATAAGCTTTTATATGAGCTTCGTCATCATCATAGTCTATCATTATTCCAGCATCTCCTACTACTTCTGGCAAAGAGCTATTGTTACTTGTAATTACTGGTGTCCCGCAGCTCATGGCTTCAAGTGGCGGCAAGCCAAAGCCTTCGTATTGTGAGGTGTAGACAAAGAAAAGTGCCCCTGAGTAAAGTGCTGCTTGGTCAGCGTCATCCACGTAGCCTATTTTTAAAATTTTATCTTTTAACTCATTTAGATTGTCTATTTCACTCTCTAGCTTTTCTATAAAAGCGTCCCAGTGAGCTCCACCTAAAACAAATACTAAATCATCAATATTATTCTTGCGGA
>CALEHZ010000073.1 GCA_937875715.1 uncultured Campylobacter sp.
TGCAAAATGTATTTTAGCTTTGGAGGATGAAGAAAAAATAATTGAAATAGCAGATTTGATTATAAAAGAAAATCTTTCCGTCAGAGAAACAGAAGCACTTGTTAAAAAATTAAAAAGCAAAACTTCTTCACCAAAAAAACATAATAAAAACCCCTATGAAATTAAAAAAAATTTTGAAATTGTAGCAAAATTATACAAATTTTAACTTAAATTTCAATGATTTTTTTCATATCTTTAATTGCTTGTTCCAAACCACAAAACACAGAACGTGCAATAATGCTTTGTCCAATATTTAGTTCGCTAATATCACTAATTTTAGCGATAATTTCAGTATTTTGATAGTTTAGTCCATGACCTGCTGCTACATTTAGCCCTAAATCTTTGGCTAATTTTGCTGAATTTTTTAAACGCTTTATTTCATTGTCTAAGAGAATTTTAAGCTCATTTTTTTCAAGCTCAAATTCTTTTATATTAAATTTTGTATGCTTTAAATTTGAGTTTAGCATTAAAAAAATATTAGCAAATTTTCCAGTGTGAAACTCCACATATTCACAGCCAAGCCCAGCTGTTTTTTCGATTTCTTTTGAGTTTGGTTCGATAAAAAGCGAAACTTCAATTCCGTTATCTTTTAGTTTTTTAATCGCTTCTTTTAATCCCCTTGCACTGGTACTTAGACCGCCTTCTGTTGTTAGTTCTTCTCTACGCTCAGGCACGATTGTGGCACGTTGTGGCTTTAAATCACAAATAATATCAATTATATCAGCATTTACGCTACATTCGATATTTACTGGAATTTTAGAAAATTCAACTATATTTTTAGCATCTATTTCGTCAATATGTCTGCGATCTTCTCTTAAATGCACAGTTATTTGGTCGCTTCCAGCTAAAATTGCAGTTTGCATAGCTACTAAAATATCAGGGTCATTTACAGCTCTTGCATTTCTTAAAACACAGATGTGATCGATATTTACGCCAAGTTTCATGCAATTCCTTTTAAATATTTATCTTGTTCGGCAAAAAATGGCTTTAAAGCCTCATAAGCAAAGCTGATTTCTTGAAATTTATTTCTAAGCTCGGTTATATCGTAAATATTTTTATTTGCATAATCTGGATGATATTGTTTGCTAAGGCGCAAATAACTAGCTCTAACCTTGCTAAAATCATCGCCCAAAGAGCATTCAAGTGTGATAAAATGCTCTTCAAGCAAAGAGCCTAACGCAGAAAACCTAAGCTTAAATCCTTTGCTATCAATTTTTGCTACAAGCGCACAAAAATTCTCAAAAAGTGCCTTGTCATAGCAAAAATCGATGGTATAACGCAAATGCTCTTTATAATTTAGTAAATCACTTAGTCTTTCTAATTCATTTTTATTATTTAAAACAAAACGCAGCAAATACGCAATTTCATCGTGTTTTGCGCCAATCATTTTGATTAAATATTTTTTTAGCATTTCATCGCAGTGTTTGGTATCAAATATAATCGCGTTTTTATCAAATTTTATAGGCAAATTTACTAGCATCTGTAAGGAATTTGCCTTTTTAAACATTAGCTTTATGTCTGTAGTGTTATCTGGACAAAAGTCGATATTTTCATTATTAAAGCGTAAATTTATTTTTGAAATTAGTTTAAAGAGATATTTTCTTTGAACCAATTCATTTGGGCTGTAAAAAGCAATTATTTTATTTTTTTGTCCTATGGAGCGGGAAAAATTAGAGCGAATTTTATGTGCTAAACCCATAAAAGTATCATCATCGCTAGTTGCTACGCTTACAAAAGAACTACTTTGAGCTACCTTAAAATCACTATTTAAGGTGCTTTTTTCTGTTTTCATTTAACCTTCTTTTACTTTGAATTTTTTGAGTTTCAAGCAAATTTTATTCCAAAATATTATTTTTATAAAATTCAGCACAAAAAATCGCAAAATTAAATAAAAATTTACGCAAATAATGATATAATCGCAAAATTATTTTTTACAAAAAAGAGGTGTATAGTGAAATTTTTAGCTTGGATTGGTGGATTTGTAGTAGCGATAGTGCTTATTGTTTATGTTGTTTTATTTACTGGTTTTGGGAATTCTCTTATCAAACCAAGTATTGAAAAATATGTCTCAAAGCAAGTTGGCATGGAATTTTCGCTTGAAAAATTCAAGCTCGGACTTGGCGATTTTGATGTAATTGCTACTTTAAACAAAGAACTTTCAATTGCTTCAAAAGGCAAATTTAGCATACTTACAAGCCAATTTGATCTAAACTATACAGCAAATGCAACTAGTTTTAATAATATACCAATAAAGCTTAGTCTAAGTGGCGATGCAATGGGAAGTTTTAATAATTTTATAGCAAATGGTATAGGCACACTAGCTGGCTCAAATGTTCGCTTTGCAAGCCGTATAAAAGACTATGCGCCGCTCGAGCTAAGACTGGATGCGAAGGATTTGGATTTAAAAGACTTAAGCATAATTGCCCTTAAAAAACCATATATAAACGGCAAACTCACAGCGGTGGCAAATATCGTAGGTCAAGAAGGCGATGCTAAAATCACAGCCCCAAACATCACAATAAACGAAAGCATGTTAAATGACTATAATATCACTTTGCCAAAAAATTTCTCAATGAATTTAAATAGTGATATTAAATCAAGCACTGGACTAATCAACGCAAACACTACAATTAAATCGGCACTTTTTAATGCAAACGCACAAAAAACTAGTTATGATTTTGCTAAAAATGAGCTTACAAGCGATTTTAATTTAGATATAGCTGATCTTGCAAAGCTTGAGCCTATCATCAAACAAAAGCTAAAAGGCAGCATAAAAGCTAGTGGCAATACGCAGGTTTTGGGTGGCGTGATGCAGTTTTTGGATGCAAAAATCACTGGTCTTGGTGGAGAAATTTTGGCAAATCTTAAAGATAATGCATTAAGTGCTACGATTAAAAATCTAAAATTAGCAAATATTTTAGCGCTTGCTAGTCTGCCAGCTGTGGCAAATAGCGATATAAACGGCGATGCAAAAATTACAAATTTAAATGATATAAATAATATAAAAGGTAGCGCAAATCTTAATTTTAGCAATGGTGTTTTAAATCACAAACAAATGAATGAGTTAGTTGGCGCGGATTTAAAGAGTGATGTAGCATTTAATGCTACAAACAAGCTTGATATCAGCGGCGGAAATCTAAAATTTAATTTAAACCTAAAATCACCTGTGATAGAAAATTTTACTGCCGTTGGCGAATATGAGCTAGCTAGCAGCAATGCCAAAGCTGATTTATTAGCTAAGATTGCTGATCTTAGCGTGATTTTAGGCTCAAATGTAAAAACAAGTGCTGATGTGAAAGCAAAAGTTGAGCTAAAAGCAGCCGCCTTGCAAAACGCAGATATCGATGTAAAAGGACTTGGTGGTGATATAAATGCTAAGATTAAAAATAAAGCCGTGGAAGCAAAAATAAATAATATCGAAGCAAGTAATTTATTTGCTTTTGCTGCGATGGATGCTCTATTTAGCGGTAAAATCAATGGAAATATCACGCTTGATAGCCTAAATTTACAAAATCTAAATGGAAAAGGCGAGATAAACATTGAAAATGGAATGTTTAATTCCCCTGCTCTAAGCAAAATGCTAGGCGCTAAATTCCCAGAAAATACTAGCTTTAAGCTACATTTTAAGCCAACTTTTACAAACTCAGTTGCGTATTTTAGCTCAAATTTTATAAGTGACATCGCTCAAATCAGCAAGTTTGATGGCAGCTACAATCTAAACAAAAATCACCTAGATGCAAGCTATAATCTAGCTGTAAGCGACCTTAGTAAGCTAGCGTTTTTAACAGGCGTGGCGATCAAAAGCCCACTAAATGTAACAGGCAAAATAATCACAGATAATAATGTAATCACAGCCACCGCAAACAGCGATATTTTCAGCTCAAACACAAATATCAAGTTTGCTAAAAACACCCTAAATGCAGACATAAAAAACGCTAAAATCGAACAAATCCTAAAAGCGCTTGGCTACGACCAGTTCTACATCGGCGATGCAAATGCTAATTTAAATTATTCGCTTACAAATAGCGCTGGAACTTTTGCGGCTGATATTTTAAAAGCACATTTAGCACGAAATGGCTTTACTGCGATACTTACGCCGATTTTAGGCGGTCGTGATATAACCACAGAAGTATATGAAAACGGCAAAGTTACAGGCACGATAAAGGGCGAGAAAATCGCATTTAACGCACATTTGCACTCAAAACGCTCAGATATAAACGCTACAAATGGCACGATAAACACAGCCACAAAAGCACTAAATATTCCAGTTAGAGCTAACTATGAAAAAACCGACATTGGCGTAGATATCACAGGCACTACCGACAAACCAGTCTATAAAGTAAGCTCAGAATATCTAAAACAAAAAGCCAAAGAAGGCATAGGCAAACTACTAGACAAAGCAATCGGCAAGGACGATGAGGGCACAGATAATAAGCAAAATAAAACTAAAGAGTTATTAAAAGGTCTTAAAAGTTTATTTTAGCAGCAAAGTCTATTTTAAAAGCATTGAAACTTGAATTTTATAAAATTCAATAAATTTTTCAGAAAATTCAAAACTGAATTTTCTGAAATTTAAAAAATTCAATAAATTTTTCATAAAA
>CALEHZ010000074.1 GCA_937875715.1 uncultured Campylobacter sp.
GGCGATTTGAAGTAAGCATTATTTCATTTACATCGCTTGATTTTACAAACTCTAGAATTCTAGTTTTTATATCATCTACGCCTTGTTTTGCGCTGATTTTTATAGCGTTTTGATTTATGGAATTCTCATAAAATTCCATAGGCAAATCACATTTATTTAAAACTAGAATTCTACTTTTTTCTAAGCTATTTAAAAGCGTGATTATTTCATCATCTTCGCTAGATTTTTTAGTGCTAGCATCAAACACAGCAAGCACTAAATCAGCATCATTTGCGGCTTTTTTGGCATATTCAATGCCGATTTTTTCTATCTCACCTGCGTTTTGTCTAATCCCAGCAGTATCTACAAAACGCACAAAAACACCGCCAAGATTTACGCTTTCTTCTATGGTGTCCCTTGTGGTGCCTGCTACATTGCTTACAATAGCTCTATCATAGGCTAGAAGTGCGTTTAAAATAGAGCTTTTGCCGACATTTGGGCGACCGATGATTGCCACTTTTAGCCCATCAATTAGCCCTTTTCTCTCATTTGAGAGAGCTACAATACGCTCTAAGCGTGAAATAGCCGCATTTAACTTTTCTTTAATTGAGTTTAAAACATCGCTTGGCAAATCATCATCAGCGTAATCTATACAAGCCTCGCAGTGCGCTAAAATCGTTATTAGCTCTTTGCGCAATGCTTCACAAAATTCTTTTAGCTCGCCAGCTAATGAACGCGCTAGAATTCTAGCTGCGTCTTTTGAGCGAGTATTTATCATCGCAGCAATCGCCTCAGCCTTGCTTAAATCCATTTTGCCATTTAGCAAAGCCCTTTTGCTAAACTCACCAGGATTTGCCACTCTTGCCCCAAGGCTTAAAAGCTCATCTACAATAGCAGAACTCACAGCCACGCCACCATGCGTGTGAAACTCCACCACATCTTCGCCAGTAAAGCTTTTTGGGGCTTTGAAGTAAATTACAATAGCTTCATCAATAATTTCGTCTTTTTGATTATAAAGTTTTTTAAGATGCGCAAAGCGTGGTGTAAGCTCACTTTTTGTAAGCTTACAAGCAAGTTCATAAGCCTTTTTGCCACTTAGGCGAATTATGCTAATTGCGCCGTTTGCAGCACATGCTACTATTGTCATTTTTTGTAAAAATCATTTATAACGATGAATTTTCCATCTTCGCAGATTTTGATGCCCACATATTTATTTGGAAATCTAGCTCTAAGCTGTTCTAAAGCGATTTTAAGTAGCACTCCATCAAGCACCTTTGTGCTAGCAAAGCCTTGTTCTTCGATTTTTTCTATAATGCCTTCTAAATACGCTGCCACCGCTGCTTCTTGGTTTTTCAAAAACTCAGCGATTTCAAGGCGAATGCTAATTCCGTATTTTGAGTTTAGCCAGTTAAAAAGCAGATACGAAAGTGCTTTATAGCGGTAACCTTCTTTTCCAATTAGCAAGGCGCAGTCCTCGCCATCAAGCTTTATAAATACATCATTTTCATCGTATTTGCTGACTTCTAGCACATCAATTTTAAAGCTACTTACAGCAAATAAATTGCTTAATTTTTGCTTAATTTCATTAAGAAGTTCTGGGGTTAAATCTACTGAATTTTCTGAGCAATTATTTAAATTTTGCTTTGAATTTTTTGCTTGTGAATTTTCTAAATTGACCTGACTTTTTGAATTTTCTAAGTTTGAATTTTTTAAACTTGAATTTTCTAAATTAGCATTTTGTACATCACCCTCTTTACACTCAGCATTAAAGGTATCAATCATGCTATCAAAAGCCTTAAAAGCATCGTTTCTAGGTGCTTTTGGCTGATTTTTTACCTCTTCTTTACTTTCTACTTCTGTCTTATTTTCTTTTTCTATTTTTTCATTTCTTTCAATTCTCTCTTGCTTTACTTCGCTTTTATTCTCAGCTCTTGTTTCATTTTTGAAATCTTCTTTTTTAGGCTTTCTAAAGTCCTTTACTTCTTTTTTTTGTTCTTTATGTTCTTTAAATTTTGATCGCAGACTAGATTTTGCTTCATATTCGCCAAGTCGCTTAAAAAAGCCTAAAAAGCCACTACTACCACTTTTTATAACCTCTATATTTATATCACTTGCCGAAATCTCTAATTTTTGTGAAGCTATTTGATAAGCTTCACTTAATGAATATGCTTGAATTCTCATAATATCTCCAAATTAACTTTTTTTATGATGCTCTTTATGATGTTCTGCGATTTCTTCTGCTTTGTGGCGCGCAAAGAGTTTGTTTACCACCACTTGCTGTAGTAGCGAGCAGACATTATTCACAAACCAGTATAGTGTAAGCCCTGCTGGGAACCAAATAAAGAAAAATGTGAAAATCACAGGCAGCCAGCGCATAATCTTTGCTTGCATAGGATCGCTGATCGTTGTTGGCGTGATTTTTTGTTGTAAAAACATCGCTAAGCCCATTAAAATCGGCAATACATAATAAGGATCTTTTATCGCCAAATCATGAATCCACAATGCCCACGCAGCACCTTTCAGCTCAATTGCGTTTAAAAGCGCACGATAAATC
>CALEHZ010000075.1 GCA_937875715.1 uncultured Campylobacter sp.
TTTTAAAATTCTTGGCAATGTTATCCCTGTCTGCTTTTGATACTTCCCTTTTTTATCGGCGTAACTTGTTTGACACGGCTTATCGCCTTTTAAAAACAACACTTGCGCTATACCTTCATTTGCGTAGATTTTAGCCGGCAGTGGCGTGGTATTTGAAATCTCAATTGTAATATGCCCTTCAAATCCCGGCTCAAAAGGCGTTACATTTACGATTATACCGCATCTTGCGTAAGTGCTTTTGCCAAGGCAGATCGCTAAAACATCCTTTGGCATTTTAAAATATTCAACCGTTCTGGCAAGAGCAAAAGAGTTTGGCGGCACGATACAAACATCACCTTTAAAATTCACCACATTTTTTTCATCAAAATTCTTTGGATCAACTACGGTGCCACCGATATTTGTAAATATCATAAACTCATCGGCTACGCGTATATCATAACCATAGCTTGAAAGTCCATAGCTTACAACGCCTTTGCCCACATTATTTTCGCAAAAAGGCGTGATCATAGCATTTTTTATGCTTTGTTTTTTTATCCATCTATCGCTTTTTAGTCCCATTATTTCATCCTTTTAAAAAATTCAAACACGAAATTATAGCAAATTTTCTACTCTGTTACCTTTTTTTGCTACAATTAGCGTTTTCAAATCAAGGAGAAAAACCATGACACACGAAGAAATCAAAGATCTAATCAGCTTTTTAGACGAAAAAACTAGCATAAACCGCCTAAAAATCAAGAGCGATGATTTTGAATTAGAAATCAAAAAGGAAGATAAATTTGCCCCAGTTAGCGATTTGTCAGCTGTGCAAACTGCCCCAGCACCAGTTCCATCAGTAAATGTAGTAGTTGGCGAAAAGCCAGCCACAAACAAAACTGCAGCAGGTGATACCATAAATTCGCCTATGGTAGGCACATTTTATAAAAGCCCAAGTCCAGGCGCAAGCCCTTTTGTAAGCGTAGGACAAGCAATTCGCAAAGGCGAATGCGTAGGTATCATTGAAGCGATGAAAATTATGAATGAGATTGAAGCTGAGTTTGATTGTAGAATCGTAAAATCACTTGTAGAAGATGGTCAGCCAGTAGAATATGGCATGGCGCTTTACGAAGTGGAGAAATTATAATGTCTTTGTTTATGAAAATTTTGATTTTAGCAGCTATTGTTTTTGCGCTTTATAAGTTTGTTTTACCTGCTTTTTATGGAGCACAAAATGCTATAAATGAAAATAATCGCACATTGCTAAATGAAACAGTGCTTGATTCTAATTACGATGGCTCTGATAGACAAAAAGCATTAGGCATAGTAAAAGAAAACAAATAGAAATGGTAAAAAGATGAAAGAAATCAAAAGAATACTAATCGCAAATCGTGGAGAAATCGCACTTCGCGCACTTCGCACTATACAAGAAATGGGAAAAGAAGCAATAGTCGTTCATAGCACCGCTGATGCGGACGCTCTTTATGTTCGTTATGCTGACGCTAGTATTTGTATAGGTGATGCTCGTTCAAGCGATAGCTATTTAAATATCCCAGCTATTATTACAGCGTGTGAAATAGCCGGAGTTGATGCGGTTTTTCCAGGATACGGCTTTTTAAGCGAAAATCAAAATTTCGTTGAAATCTGCTCAAAACATAATATAAAATTCATCGGCCCTAGCCCTGAGTGTATGGCTATAATGAGCGATAAAAGCAAAGCAAAGCAAATAATGATGAGAGCTGGAATTCCAGTAGTTCCTGGCTCAGATGGCGAAGTGCCAGACGCAGAACACGCTAAAAAACTAGCTAATGAAATCGGCTATCCAGTCATAATAAAAGCAGCAGCCGGCGGCGGCGGTCGTGGAATGCGTGTAGTAGAAAAAGAAGAAGATATTGAAAAGCTATTTTGGTCAGCCCAAAGTGAGGCAATGAGCGCCTTTGGCGATGGCACGATGTACATGGAAAAATACATTGTAAATCCACGCCACATTGAGGTGCAAATTTTAGGCGATGAGCATGGAAATGTCGTTCACATTGGCGAAAGAGACTGCTCAATGCAGCGCCGTCACCAAAAGCTAATTGAAGAAAGTCCAGCCGTAGCACTTGATGAAAATACTCGCAAAGAACTTTTAGAAACTGGCGTAAGAGCTGCAAAAGCTATTGGCTACGCTGGTGCTGGAACATTTGAGTTTTTATACGATAGCAGAGATAAAAAATTCTATTTTATAGAGATGAATACACGCCTTCAAGTAGAACACACAGTTAGCGAAATGCGCTCTGGGCTTGATTTAGTCGAGTGGATGATACGAATTGCCCAAGGCGAAAAATTACTAAATCAAGATGAAATTCACTTTAGCGGACATGCGATCGAGTGTCGTATCACAGCAGAAGATCCAAAGAGCTTTACGCCAAATCCTGGTAAAATCACTCGCTACGTAGCACCTGGTGGAATCGGCGTGAGAATGGACTCGCATGTATATGGCAGCTACAGCGTGCCGCCATTTTATGATAGTATGATAGGTAAGCTAATTGTCCATGCAAAAGATAGAGACCACGCAATTGCTAAAATGAAGGTAGCACTATCTCAGCTAATCGTAGGTGGCATCAAAACGACAAGAGATTTTCATCTAAATATGATGGAAAATCCGGATTTTATAAGTAATAATTTTGATACAAATTATTTAGCGAAGCACTAAATTTTAGCAAATTGTTATTAACGAACGGATTGCACATAAAGAAAAAAGCCACCGCCTTGCCGTGAATTGTTTATTCTACGGCTACGGCGGCAGCTTTTTTCTTTAAGCACACTACGCCTTTTCTAAAATTTGTTTTTTAAGAAATTGTTTTAGTAGATAAGAAATAGTGAAATTTTAATGTAGAAAAACCCTTTCTCAGATGGCTGCGGCACAGACCAAAAGCTAGTGCTCTGCTGTGTTCCCACCCTGAAGCGGTGCTATCAATCGACCTTGCACAGGTCTAAGAAAAGGCGAAGCAAATTATATCCAAAAAAGCTTAAAGGTAGTTAAAAATGGAGTTTTTATTTTCTTTTAGTGATTTATTTATTCCACACCATCGCTCGCTAAACTTTCGTGCGCTCGTGCTTGCCTCCATGATCGCTGCCAAAAAAAATGTTTCAGCTAGCGATTATGCTGTGATTACAGAGATTGCAAGTGAGATTTATGGCAAGGATATCAAACGCTGTAATTCACTTTTAAAAACCACACGCGACATCGTAAACAAAATCACCACAGGCGAGCGAAAGCTTGATAATTTGCTAATTAGCATTGATAAAGAGCTGCACTCTACGCCTCGCTATGTCAAAAAAGTAGATTTTAGCCACCTACGCCGATTGATGCTAGAAAGTGACGAAGAAGACGCCATTTTGCAGCGACAAGTCTATGAATACATGCTAAATGAAGTAAATCAACACACAAAAGCCTGAATTTTTTATAAAATTCAGCCACTGCTGCCAAAGTGAATTTTATAAAATTCAGCCCTGAATTTTATAAAATTCATAAAATTCAAACCCAATTTTCCAAAAAATTCAAA
>CALEHZ010000076.1 GCA_937875715.1 uncultured Campylobacter sp.
TTATTTGAGAAATTTCCGTTTAATAGTTGTTGACCATTAAAGCTTGTTGTAGTAGCTATGTTGTCAAGCTCTTCAAGTAAGCGGTTAATGTCAGCTTGAAGCGCTTTTCTTGAGTCTGTGTTTTGACCATCTTGTGCTGCTTGGATAGCTTTGGTGCGGACTGTGTTTAGGATATTTAGCTGTTCGTCCATAGCATTATCTGCTGTTTGAACAATACCTATTGCATCATTACCATTATTTATAGCCTGACCAAGTGAACTTGCCTGAGCTCTTAGAGAATCAGCTATAGTCATACCAGAAGCATCATCTGCTGCTCTTTCAATCCTAAGACCAGAGCTTAAGTGAGATAAACTAGCATTTAAACTTCTATCAGTCTTATTAGAATTATTATAAGCATTCATAGCAGTAATATTGGTATTTATACGAAAAGCCATATTTATTTTACTTTAAATAAAATTTTGTGCTTTATATCGGCAAAAATATAAAAAATTTTATAGTGAATTTTATAAAATTTAGAAAATTTTTTGAATTTTATAAAATTCAGCCTGAATTTTATAAAATTCAAACTTAAAATCACTACTGCAAAAAGTGAATTTTTAAAAAGACCCCTAAATTTAATATAAAACTAAGCTTAAAGTGATAAAATTCGCCTATCATTTTTAAAATTTACACAAAAAGGATGAAATAATGGGAAAATTCGTAAATGATGTAAAGGGCTTTTTTGAGTTTTGCGACAAAAATGAAGTAAAATTCGTAAGCTTTCGTTTTACTGATATAAAGGGAACTTGGCATCACATGAGCTACAATCTAAGCGCCCTTGATGAAGAAACGCTTACAAATGGCTTGCCTTTTGATGGTTCTAGCATTGATGCGTGGCAGCCTATTGATAAAAGCGATATGATTTTAAAGCCTGATATTGAAACTGCTTTTTTAGATCCATTTACTGCTGATATCACGGTTGTCGTTATCTGCGATGTTTATGATGTATATAAAGGGCAAATGTATGAAAAATGCCCACGCTCAATAGCCAAAAAAGCGATCCAGCATTTGCGCGGATGTGGGCTAGCAGACACCGTGTATGTGGGTTGTGAGAATGAATTTTTTGTTTTTGATAATGTGCGAATCGTAGATCGCCCAAATCACGCAGGATTTGAGATAGATACAGAAGAAGGCGAGTGGAATGATGCTAAGGTCTATGAAGACAGCTTTAATAGCGGCCATCGCCCACGTGCAAAAGGCGGGTATTTTCCAGTTCAGCCGATTGATACAATGGTGGATTTAAGAGCTGAAATGGTAAATGTGCTAAATCAAATCGGCATAGAAACTTTCATAAATCACCACGAAGCAGCCCAAGCCCAAGGCGAAATAGGCGTGAAATTTAGCACCTTAATAGAAGCAGCTGATAATGTCCAAATCTACAAATATGTAGTAAAAATGGTAGCACATTTAAGCGGCAAAACCGCCACATTTATGCCAAAGCCACTTCACGGCGATAATGGCAGCGGAATGCATGTTCACAACTCACTTTGGAAAGATGGAAAAAATCTATTTTTTGAAGAGAGCGGATATGCTGGACTTAGCGATATTGCGCGCTGGTATATAGGCGGTGTTCTAGCTCATGCTAGAGCCATCGCTGCTTTTACAAACGCTAGCACAAATAGCTACAAACGCCTAATTCCAGGCTTTGAGGCACCAAATATCCTTACTTACTCATGCCAAAACCGCTCAGCAAGCGTGCGTATACCATACGGCAGCAGCAAAAACAGCACTAGGGCTGAGTTTCGCTTCCCAGATGCTACAAGCTGCCCTTATTTAGCCTTTGCGGCACTTTTGCTAGGCGGACTTGATGGCATTCGCAAAAAAACAGAACCAGTAGGTCCAATGGACGAAAACCTCTTTAAACTCACACTTGATGAAATCCGTGAGCGTGGAATAGAGCAGTTTCCACACACTTTGCGTGGTAGCTTAGAGGCGCTCATTCGTGATAATGAGTTTTTAGCACCGGCGATGAGCAAGGACTTTATCCAAACTTATCAACACTACAAGTTTGAAACGCAGGTTTGGCCATACGAAGAGCGCCCAACTCCATTTGAGTTCAAAAGCGTTTATAGCTGCTAGTTTTTAGCATTTATAATATTTTAGTTTTTAAGGGATTAAGTTCCTTTAAAAACTAAAAATTCTTTTATCATTTTTAAAAAATTCAAAAAATTCATTTTACAAAGAATAGTTTTATAGGATACGTAGGCAAGCAAAAAGGAGCAAATGCTAATATAATGGCAAAAT
>CALEHZ010000077.1 GCA_937875715.1 uncultured Campylobacter sp.
CAAAAATAAAAGCCAAAAAAGTCGCCACCAAACTCATATAAAGCGTCTCCAAGGTAGCTTTTAAAAGTAAATCAAAAATCATTTTTCTCCCTTTTTGAATTTTCTAAAATTTTAGAATTCCACTACCTTAGCCTTTGCGCTAAGTTCGGTTATTTTAAACTCATAAATATTCATATGCTTCATTACATCGCCTTTTATAGCACTCTCAAATGCACTCATATACTTTGCGCAGTATTTCTCGCTAAGCAGGCGCAAAGCGTGAATTTTACGCTTTTCATCAGCTACTAAATGCGCCCTAGCAGTAGCAATCGCACTTCTATACTCGCTTGTAAATGCGTAATTACCAAGCTTATCGCTATCTTCCTTGATACTAGCAAAAAATTCATCGCTTAATTCTGGAACCTTTGCATGGCTTACAGCTACGATTTTACACAGCCTTTCATCCTTGAAATACTCGCTTTTTGCGCCACTACTCGCCCCATGCACAAAAATACTAGAATTCTCACGCACCACAGAAAGTGGCAAGGATAAAATTTCACCATTGTCACACGCACAGCTAATCACAGCATAAACGCACTCATCAATGATTTTATAAGCATCTTGTTCGCTCAAAGCCCTATCTTTTCTACGCACTTTATCCCTTTTGAATTTTATAAAATTCCACCTTATTTAAGACTTTTTATATAGCTCTCAATGTCGTTAAAATCATCCTTACTAAGTCCTTTAATTTGCTCTTTCATCACTTGCCCCATATCGTAGCGATTTCTAGTGCCGTTTTTATACTGATTTAGATAGTTTGCGATTTGTTCTACTTTTACAAGCGGTGGCACCACGCCAAGATACAAATCATCAGCATTTACGCCATGACACCTAGCACAAATGCTCTTAAATACAGCCTCGCCTTTTTTAGCGTCCCCATTTTCTGCTCTTTGCGCCGCCTTTATAGGCTGGGCTTTTTCTAAAATCACAGGCGTTTTATAAGGCATATGAGTGCCAATAAACTTCGTTTTTTGCGATATTAGCTCGTTCATTACGCTTTTTCTAGCATCGATTGCCAAAGTCTTATTATCATCAAAGCTAGCAGCCACCACAGGCGCTTTTATCTGTAAATCATAAAAGTGAAAAATATCTGCCACGAAAATAAACTCTTTTTGATTTTGCTCATTTTCAAAGCTTATCAAAGTATGTCCTGGCGTATGTCCGTAGGCTGCGATAGCGCGGATTTTTGAGCCTTTTTCTATAAGCTCATCGCCAGGCTTAAAATAGCTGATATTAAGCTTTGAAATATCAGCTTGCCTCGCCCAAAAGTCCTTTTCATCGGCATTTAAAAGAATTTTAGAATTCCCAAACGCCCCAAGTCCGCCGATATGGTCAGGATGTGCGTGAGTGATGATGATATGTGTAATATCTTTTGGCTCTAAACCATACTTTTTAACAGCGTTTATTAACGCATCTTTGGTCTTTTCATAGCCAGTATCTACTAGCGCTATGTAATTTTTCGCACGAATTAAAAGCACATTATGCTCGTTTTTTGGCGCAGTCTTTTTAGAGTAGAATTCCCTTGCCCACGCTTCATTTTCGTCGCTTTGAAACAAAATATTTTTTAGATTTACAGAATTTTGCGTAAGTGAAATAATAGAGATTTTATTCTCACCCACGCTAAAATCGCTATTAGCGCCCAGTCCAAGCGCCAAAAGCACCATAAAGAGTAGTTTTTTCATTTTCATCCTTTTTTAAATTTTTTTGAATTTTCTAAGAATTCTAGAATTCTAGATTATTTGAGCTATTACGCCTTCTTTTTTAGAAAATTCAAGCACTTTGTCCTTGTCATTTTCGCTCACGCAGACGACAAGCGAGCCAAGCACCTCATCGGCGTATTGCTCAATCCTGCCCCAAACGATGTTTATATCAATGTTTAGCGCCTTTGACATATCGCTTATAAAACTCTTATTTGCCACATCAGGCGCGAAACTAAGACGGATATTTACCCCACTTTGTGGCAAAATCTCATTTTCGCCCAAAAACTCACGCATACTAGCACTAGGCCGCAAAAACAGCTCTTTTATATCGCCACTATCAACGATTTTTCCAGTTTCAAGTAAAATTCCTTTGCTAGCTGTGCTTTTTATAGCGTCCATTTCGTGCGTGACAAGTACTATTGTAATGCCAAGTTCTTTATTTATCTGCTTTAAAAGCTCTAAAATCTGCTTTGTGATATTTGGGTCAAGCGCACTTGTCGCCTCATCACTTAGCAAGATTTTAGGATTTAGCGCCAAGGCTCTTGCAATCGCTATTCTTTGCTTTTGTCCGCCGCTAAGGGCATTTGGATAAAAACTAGCTTTGTCTTTAAGTCCCACAAGCTCCAAAAGCTCATAAACACGGCTTTTTATAGCACTTTCATTATATCCCCACAATCGCAGCGGCAAGGCGATATTTTCAAAAGCACTCTTGCGAGCAAGCAAGGCAAAATGCTGAAAAATCATGCCTATATCACGGCGCAGTTCTCGCAGTTCTTGCTCATTTAGGCTTTTTATCTCACGCCCAAGTACTTTTAGGCTGCAGCCCCCATAGCTCTCTAACCCATTTATACAACGCAGCAGCGTGCTTTTACCAGCCCCACTATGCCCCATAAAAGCAAAAATCTCACCCTTTTTAATGTGAGCGCAAATTCCACTTAAAACTTCGTTTTTATCATAACTTTTGCTTAAATTATTTATTTCTATCATTAAATATTCTCTAAGCTCTCAATCTCGCTACATACTTTTTCTAGCTTAGATGCGGCGATTTCTAAGGCTTCTTTGTTTGTAGCCAAAACATCAGCCGGGGCGTTTGCTACGAATTTCTCGTTACTTAGCATAGCGCCAAGCTTTGCTACTTCTTTTTCTAGCTTAGTTTTTTGGGCGTTAAGCCTTTTTAAAATCGGCGCCGTATCAATGCCAGCAAGCTCAATGAAGCTTTCAACATTTTCGCTTACATCACGCACAGAGCCTTTTTTTATCTCGCTTATAAACTCCACTTCTTCGCATTTTGCTAAAAGCTTGATAAAATGCGCAAAGTCCTTTAAATCATCGCCACCACGCAAAAACGCCTTAGCAATCTTAGCATTGCCAAGATCCACCACAGCCTTCGCCCTACGAATGCTAACGATGCTCTCAATCACTTTATTAAATAGCTTTTCAATGCTTTCATTTTGCACCCCAGCTACTGGATAGCGCATTATCATCACGCTTTTTGCGCCGTTTTCAAGCTCGGTGCCACTCATCTCATGCCACAAATGCTCAGAAATAAACGGCATAAATGGATGAAGCAGCTTCATACTCTCTTTAAAAATTGAGCCAAGCTCGGCAACCGCACTTTTATCAGCCTTGCTAAGCTCAATTCCCCAGTCACAAAACTCATTCCACAAAAATCTATAAATCGCGCTAGCTGCGTCATTAAAGCGGTATTCATCAATGTTTTTTCGCACCTCAGCCACGCAGGCATTAAAACGGCTTAGCAAGTAAGCACCAAGTGGCGTTTTTATCGCACTCTCATCCAAATCAGCAAAAGAGTTAGCATTCATTAGCAAAAATCTGCTCGCATTATAGATTTTATTTGTAAAATTGCGTGAGATCACCATAGCTTCATCGCTCATGCGTATATCACGCCCTTGAACGCAAAGCATAGTCAAAGTAAATCGCAAAATATCAGCCGAAAACTCATCAATCTTTTCAAGCGGATCAACGACATTTCCGCTTGATTTACTCATTTTTTTGCCATCTTTGTCTTTGACAAGGGCGTGTAGATAAATATCCTTAAACGGCAGTTGCCCCACTGCTTGCGAGCTTTGAAACATCATTCTAGCCACCCAGAAAAATAGTATATCAAAGCCTGTTATTAGCATTGAGTTTGGATAGAATTCTTTTAAATCATCAGCAAACCATTTTGAATTTTTTAAAGCCTCGCCATTGCCCCAGCCAAGCGTAGAAATCGGCCACAAACCGCTAGAAAACCAAGTATCTAGCACATCAGGGTCTTGGGCAAAATTCGCCCCGCCACATTTTGGGCATTTCTCAGGCTTTTCAGCACGATCTGCCCACTCATGCCCACACTCGCAGTAAAATACTGGTATTTGATGTCCCCACCATAGCTGGCGAGAGATACACCAGTCTTTTAGCTCTCTCATCCACGCATTAAAGCTATTTATCCAGTGAGATGGATAAAACTCGCTTTCGCCACGATTAACACGCTCTATCGCATCTTTTGCTATTTCGCTTTTTACAAACCATTGTTTGCTGATATAAGGCTCAACCACATTTTTACAGCGGTAGCAGTAGCCTACTTGATTTTCGTAGTCTTCGATTTTTTCTACAAAGCCTTTGCTTTCTAGCTTTTCAACTATTTTATCTCTTGCTTCAAGTCTTTCAAGTCCTTTAAATTCCCCGCAATACTCATTTAGAATTCCCTTTTCATCAAAAATTGTGATAAACTCTAAATCATGTCTATTTCCTACTTCGTAGTCATTTTGGTCATGCGCAGGTGTTGCTTTCACGCAGCCTGTTCCAAAGCTCATATCCACATGCTCATCAGCGATAATTTTTATTTTGCGATTTAGCAAAGGTAACTCTACGCTTTTACCGATTAAGCTTTGATATCTTTCATCATTTGGATTTACCATCACAGCAGTGTCGCCAAAGTATGTTTCAGGGCGTGTAGTAGCCACCACGATATAGCCGCTATCACGGGCATCTTTGGCGGAGCTTGGATTTTGCTCGCTTGATGAATTTTTCATTCTATCTTCGCTCGCAAAATCCTTCGCAACCCCCAAATCTGCTCCGTGAGTAGCAGCTATCTCGCCCGCATTTGAGCCATCATCTTTACATAAATAATATTTCAAATGATACAGCTTACCTTTATTTGCCTTGTGTTCTACCTCCACATCGCTTAGTGCGCCATCGTGCGTACACCAGTTTACCATGTAGTTTCCACGCACGATAAGCCCTGCTTCATAAAGATTACAAAAAGCCTCTCTAACAGCATTTTTAAGGCCTTCGTCCATTGTAAAGCGCTCCCTACTCCACGCTGGACTAATTCCTAGGCGGCGCATTTGATAGACTATCGTGCCGCCGCTTTTTTCTTTCCATTCCCACACACGCTCTAAAAACTTCTCTCGCCCTAATTCTTCTTTTTTAATTCCCTGCGCTAAAAGCTGCTTTTCTACCACATTTTGCGTAGCAATTCCAGCGTGGTCTAAGCCCGGCTGCCAAAGCGTTTTAAAGCCATCCATACGCTTATAGCGAGTCATTATGTCTTGAAGTGTAAAAGTAAGTGCGTGGCCGATATGTAAAACGCCAGTTACATTTGGCGGCGGCATCATTATACAAAAGCTTTTGCCGTTTGCTATTTCAGCATTTGCGTCAGTTTCAAAATGCCCACGCTCTTCCCAAATTTTATAGTATTTGCTCTCTATTTCACTTGCTTCATAAGCCATTTTTTCATCCTTTAAATTATGTAAAAAGTTGCGATTTTAGCGAAATTTTGCTTAAAATTAAGAAGTTTAAAATAGAATTTTGTTTTTATAAAATTCACTTTGAATTTTATAAAAACTATGACTGAATTTTATGAATTTTATAAAATTCACAGCTGAATTTTATAAAATTCAATTATTACTCATTCCTCAAAGTAGCCAAAACATCGATTTTAGCAGCCTTCCTAGCCGGATACCAGCTTGAGAGTGCTACGATGATACTAGCGCCAATTAGCGTCCAAAACAAATCCCACACGCCAAGTTCCATCGGCAGTTTGCTGCTGCCATAGACATCAGCAGGCAGTGAAATGATATCAAAGCTGCCAAGCAGCCAAACGCCAAAAAGCCCCAAAACAAGTCCGCAAATGATGCCGCCACCGCCAATTACCAGCCCTTGTGCAAAAAAGCTATTTGCCACCTCTTTTTTGCTAGCTCCAAGTGCTAAAAGCAGCGCTATTTCACTTCTGCGGTTCATTACAGTCATCAAAAGTGAGCTAATTATATTTAGACTTGCTACCAAAATTATCAGCATTAAAACGATGAAAAGTGCGCGTTTTTCAAGCTCTAAGGCGCTGAAAAAATTGCCATTTTGCTCCCACCAGCCAATAGCTCTAAATCCAGGTGGCAAAACCTTTTTAATGCGCTCTATATCACGCTTTGGCTCGCTTGAGAAAATATGCACGCCATCCCAGCCGTAGTTTTCGTCATGTCCTAAAACCTTGCGCAAAGCATCGGCTGTGGTGTAGCTGTAGCCTTTATCATAGGCGATTAAGCCTGATTTAAAAGTGGCATTTATATTAAAGCGCTTTAACTGCGGATTTACGCCAAGTCCGGCTGGATTTGCGCTTAAAAATATTGCCATGACTTTTTCGCCGCTAAAAACGCCAAAATCATCAGCCAAGCCCTGTCCAATGATGATATCAAAGCCGTTTAGCTCTTTTTGTCCTAAAGCCTCGTTTAGTACGCTATTTACAAGCTTTTCACGGTGTGAGTCGATGCCAAAAATAAGTGAGCCTTCCATCTTTTCATCGCTTTTTAGCACGGCTTGCGTGCTGATAAATGGACTCATTTTTAGCTCTTTAAACTCATTTTCAAGGCCTTTTACAAACTCATCGCTAGTGCCACCGCGATGCGAGCTAATCACGCTTATAGGATAGTTCATCGCAAATAATTTTCGCTCAAATTCCTTATCAAAGCCGTTCATTATGCCCATAGCGATGATAAGCACCATAAGACCGATGCTCACGCCCACAAAGGCTAGAATTGAACAAAGCGCGATAAACGGCTGCGTTTTATCAAAGCGTAAATAGCGAAATAATAAATATTTTATCATTTTTTATCCTTTTTTTACTATATACAAATACTCAGTTGTGTGCATGGCTCTTGCGCCCAGATTGCGACTAGCACGATATGTGTTGTATTTTTGTTCTATAATCTCTGTTTTGCCAAGAGTGTTTAAAAAATTCAAAAACTCATCTTTGCTAATAAAACCTTCGTTATTAAATGAAATCACTAAATAACGAGCTTTAAGCATAGTTAAAAGCGTGAAAAATGCGTCCTTTGCCTTAGTCTTTTGATTATAAACGCTTTTGTTCCAATCATTTGGAATTCCACTTATTTTGCTGATTTGCGAAGGTTCTTTATAACTAGCAATCAAATTTAGCATAAAATAATTTGAGCTATAAGGGTGTTGATTATAAGGCGGATCTAAATACGCAATATCCACCATTTCACAGCTTTTAGCAAAATCCAAGCTCTCTTTTTGCGATACGCAAAAATCACAGCAAAAGTTTGAGAAGATCGGCTTTGGCAAATTTATATCGCCTTTTATGCGAGAAAGTGCGTTTTGCTTTTCGCCACCGAATTTTCCCACTCCATTTTTGCCTTTATAAAAGCCCTTAAAAACGCCACCAGTGTTGT